>MVQZ01000040.1 GCA_002067565.1 Methanobacterium sp. PtaU1.Bin242
TTTTATCTATTTCCCCTAAATTAAGATAATAATTTTTGATAATATTACACAGACTACGATATGAATACTTTTCCAGCACCGAGGTTCTTGCCAGATGCCCCTTAAACGCCTCTTTGTCCCAATTGCTTAGTATATGGTCAATTTTATCTCTAAGTTCGCTGAAATCGCTCCAAAAGGCCAATAATTTGGTGTCTATGACCTTTTTGTATGAGGTAATGGATAAATTCTTCTGTAAAACGATACACCCAGATACCATGCCTTCTAAAAGACGATTATTATAAATATTGTCCCAAGGTTCGGTCGGCTGATTAACTACAATCTTAGATTTCCTATAAATTTCTGGTGCGTCTAAGTCCCCGACTTGGCAATTATAGTTTCTTTGTAACATTTCCCACAATTCCACCCTTTCTGGGGAGTTTGGATGTCCAACCATTGCTATGTCAATTGGTTTATCTTTTATATCTTCGTAGGCAAAATCAAATCTTTCATCATAACCCAATGGCAACCAGATGGATTTAAAACCCATTAGCTTCATTAGCTCGACACCATTTTCGTAATTTCCATTAAAAATCAGGTCGGCATTTCTACACCTCAACATATCCCTTTGCAACCCTCCGGGCATATGAGTATCTCCGTTATAAACAACAAGTGGTTTCAGATCTTCCCTAATTCCGTATTCCTCGCTTGAATCTACTGAAAAATAAAAGTCGTATTTTAACGGAATAGAATCTTGATCTTTCCAGTGGTAAATATCCACCTCATCGCCTAGGCCCTCAAAACCCCAAGCGAAGTGAAATCCACTGTGCTTATTATCCTTTTCTTTTATTCCCGTTTTGTTACAAATAACTGCTATCTTCATTCTTTCTGAAATACAAAAACAGAAGCGTCAATGAAAGCCGTAAACCCAAACAATTCTTTATACCCCTCTTTCAATTCTTCAAGTTCTGAGAAATCCCAGTGTCGTAATTTGATACCATCAAAAAGATGGGTTTCGTCAATATATCCTCTTGTATAATCAACGAACGGAGTGGTAATTTCGCTAGTTTCCCCCTTGACTGGTAGTTGGAAAACGAAATATCCACCATCCTTTAATTTATCTAGCCCCTGTTTAAAATATCTGATAACACTTTCTTTATTACAGTGCTGAAATGTCATAAAGCTCAAAATAGCATCGTAATAATTATTAGGTATGGATTTTAAGTTATAACCGATATATGTTTGGATTTTTCTATTGTTCTTTTTTAACTTTCCAATTAAGGATTTAGATATATCAATTCCCTCCATTTTAACGCCAAGTTTTTTAAATTCACTGGTCATTCTTCCTCCGCCACAGCCTATTTCCAAAACTCTTTTCCCATACAAATCAACTCCACCTTCTTTTAATCTGTTAAATATCTCCTCGGCATCCTTTTTGCCAGACTCTCTATATCTTTCTTCTTCAAGCCAGCCCCTTGTCATGTCGCCTTTTATAAATAATTGCCAATCTTCTCTAGCCCCTATTTCGTTCCATATTTCCTGTTGCTGTTTATCAGTATTCATAGTTTTTTAAATTCCTCTTTATGGGTTAAATAATAATCATAAATATCATCTATCCCCTGGTAGATCGAAATCTTAGGTTTAAAATCCCAAACCGCATTAGTTTCTTCGGGCGACATTATGAGGCTATTGGGATCCCCCCTTCTATTGGAAACTGTTTTAGTTTTTAATTTTTTACCGCTCTTTTTTTCTAGGCATCTTATCAACTCGTTCACGCTTATTGTCCCCTCTTCGCCCCAACCAACCTCATACGCTTTATTAGCACCCTCATAAAAAAGTCCGGCCATTTTAACAAGTAAGTTGCCCAGATCTTCTACATGGATAGAATCTCTTCTTTGCTCGCCATCGCCCTCAATGTTTATTTCGTAATCATGTATTGCCGCTTTAATAAACCAGGTTATCCAACCCAAAATAGAAACTCCATCTTGAGTCATCCCATAAATAGACGCTGGCCTTACTATTATGTAAGGAACGCCATATATTTTCCAATAATCTTTCACAATCAACTCTCCGGCAACTTTAGATACACCATAACTACCCCAAGATAATCTCGAGGTTGGTTCTATTTTACAGCTGGAAATAAAGATTAAGGGGGTTCTTTTCTTTCTACAAAACTCTAATACATTTACAGTCCCCATAATGTTCGTTTCGTAGGTGGTATGCGGGTCTTCCAGGCCCTTTAAGCTACTTACAATCCCAGCGTTATGGATTACCAGATCAATATCATTAATTCCCTTAAAATTTGCGGGAATTCTTACATCCTTATCCCGCCCCATTACCTCTACTATGTGGCCCTGTTCTTTTAATTTCTTTTCAAGAACGCCACCTAAGAATCCTCTGGCAGTTAATAATACATTCATAATTTTTGAATCTAAAAGTTTAAAAGGCCGTCTTTTATAAACGCATCTAACGGCCTTTTTCCTAGAATATGTCCTTGGATAAATACCAGAACATCGTTATTGCTATTAAACTCTATTAAACTCAGCGTTTTTTCGTTAACTTCTCCTTTATCAGATAAGAGTAGGTTAATTCCGTTTGCTACACATATTCTTTCAAAATCGCTTTTATTAATCTGGGTTGCAACCTCCGCATCGTCCTCGCAAATTATATTCGTTAAATCAGCATAATATTTTACAGAGTCTATATACCTATCATCGTTTTTGTAAACATCAAATACCAGACCATAGCGATGAATCTCTAATCCGTTTGATAATTTATCGCTTGTGTTTACAACCAACTTTTTTTTCATATATACTCTGAATAAACGGTTTTATACCAATAAGCTACCTCATCAATTACCTCTTCCATTTTTCTATGGTTGTATTCCTTTAATAAATTTCTACTTTCATTAGATAGTATGGCGTCATTTGGTGGTTCGCCCATTCTTACATTGCCATTTGCCAATGGGGCGGTATGATAAATTCCACTATTACTTCCCACCGCTTTGATTATCATTTCGGCAACCTGATTAACCGAGTACACATATCCACTACCGCCATCTATTGTCCTGTCAAAATATTTGTCATTCTCTAAAGCATCGGTTAGTACTCTGGCTAGATCTTTGACATATATAAAATCATGTCTTTGTTCTCCATTACCGTTTATGGTTAGATCTTCCCCTTTAATTGCCTGTACCATAAATGTGGGAACTATTTTTCTAATCGGTTGGTGCTTTTGTCTTTCCCCATAGGCTACCAAGCCCCTTATTACGGTTATTCTGGTTCCAAACTCTTTGTTGTATGTAAATGCGAAATCGGCAGCACAGTCCTTGGTTATTGGGTATGGACTCAAATTTTTTCCATTTCCGGTTTGAATATACACACAAGGAATATCGTAATTTCTGGCAACATCAAATACATTCAGACTGCCCTGAATATTTACATCTACAGTTTGCCTCATTATCTGCGGATCCTGTAATGTTTCCGGTGTTCCTAAAATTCCCGCTAAATGAATAATACCATCAACACCAGTGGCAGCTGCGTTTAGCTGGGCTTTATCCCTTATATCGGCGCAATAGTTTTGGAATCCCGCATAACTGAAATCAAATCTCTTTTGTTTCGGGTAATAATGATTGTCATATATAACGGGCTCAATGCCCCTTTTTATAAGTTCTTGAGCAACATGAGACCCAATAAATCCAACACCCCCAGTAACTAAAATTTTTTTCATTTAGTAGCAATTAAGAACAAAAAATAGCACATAAATATTAAGATTATTAAGGTTAAACAAGAACAGCAGTTTTTCATAATTCAAAATATCTATTCCACTCTTTAGCTAATTCGTTAATATCATACTTCTCTCTGGCCCACTTCATCATCTTCCCTCTATCAAAGTCCGTCTTAAACATCTCAAGAACGGCAGGAACGAAATTATTGGCTAAATCACTGGGGTCTAGCTTGATTCCAAATTGGACTGTCTCTTTTAGTGCGGCGTAGTCACTGACCACCGGTATGGTTCCACAAGCCTGCGCCAACATTCCAGTAATGCAGTTATGAACAATTGTATTTTGAGTTACATAGCTATGATCTTCCGCTACCTCTATATCATAAACATAATCATTAAAATCATTTTCTACCTTTTCTATTAACCTTGTGCCTATTACATCCCCAAAATCAATACTCGCAGTATGACTATTTTGTGTATTATCCTGCCAAGAAAGATAATAACTCTTTCGTTCTTTATCAAAATACATCGATGTTAATATGCCAGTATTCGCTAACAACTGTCTTAGCCCATAGGCTAGATGGGGACTAATTGTTGTATATGATTTTGTATTTGTATTCTTATAAAAACAGCCATCGCCATCCATCATTCCCTCGATAAAACTCCTTTGATTTTCTAGGGAACACTCCCAAATAAAATCGGGGATTCTCTTTTCCTTTCCAGTCCCAATTATGTTTTTCAAGAAATGTGCATAAATAGACGAATAAACATCTTGGATACACCCATTTTCTGATGCCTTTTTTGTTTTAACATTTAACCCCCTTCTTTTGAAAAATAGATTAACTTTAGTACGACTCTTATGTTCCCGTAAATGACTAGCAAATGCGATTCTAGACTGCCAATTTAATTTACTGGAACTTCTGGATTTTGCATTAGACACACACCCTTCAGCACAAAAATATCCCAATAGCCAACAATTATCATTGGTTATGTTAAAAGTGTTGCTCATGGGTTTTAATCTTGTATTATTTAAATTTCTAGAAATCATTTCTCGGTCTTTTTGTAATCCTTCTACATAGTCATTTATTTTTATTCTTTTTAAATTTCCGTACACATTTTTGGGGGTGAGCAACCAATCTTTTTGAGGCGTTAATTCTCCAGATTTAATCCACCCTCTCTTTTTTTCCGTTCTTGAATATATCCTAAATAAAGAACAATCGGACCTTTTGTTTGCGTTTATTGTAAGTATTTCGTGTTCTGGGGTAAACCTGGACGAAAAGGCATCTTTTTTTCTTTTTAAACTAATTATTTTCCCATAATGTTTCTTCTTTATGGTTGATATTACAGGCATAAACCTTCCCTTATGGGTTAAAACCATATCGCCTACAGCTACATTCTCAATCTTCTTCATCCCCTTTTTTGTGAATACCAATTCACCCTTCGGCTGGCAGGATATTTCATAGAAGCCAGTTGGATAAGCCCAAATACCAGCTTCAAAATACGCTTTCATTAATTCTTCTTGTGGCACTCTGCCTTTATGGGTTACACCACCTTGTTTCATTAACGCTAATAACTCTTCTTTGTTCTTTTCTAACGCCTTGCCCTCTGGGTCCCCATTTCTTAATAACATATTCATTCTCTTGTCGTAAATCTCAAAGCCATAGTAAATATCAAGCGTAGCTCTGGGTTCGGC
>MVQZ01000041.1 GCA_002067565.1 Methanobacterium sp. PtaU1.Bin242
AGACGGTCGATGGAAAATCTTTTTATATCCTGAAAATCGTCAAAAACAAATCCTAATGGATCAAGATCCTTCTGACTTCTTAGATAGTCGGTGAAGAATCTTCTAAATCGGAAGTTATGGAATACACCGTGGAAATAGGTTCCAGCCACAAAACCGCTTACTGCACCATCATATCCGGAGCCAGGATAGTTTCCACACCCTTTAATAATCTGAAAGAGAGGTTTTGAACTTTTTAGTATGGTGGTACCTTCATGCAGTTCATAACCATTTACCCTCTCACCTTCAAAATCTTTAAATAATCCTCCTCCCACTAATTCACCTTGGCTCTGGGTTATTATCTTATCAACTTCTCCAAAACTTGTTTTAGCATCTAAAAGTCCAATACCATCCACACTGCCGTGTTTGGATTCTTTAAGGGACTCATCTATGATTTTATTTCCCAGCATCTGATAACCCCCGCAAAGACCAAAAACAGGCATTTCACGGGATATAGTACGTATTTCATCTATAAAACCAGCGTCATTTATGGCTACCATGTCGCTGATGGTATTTCTGGTGCCGGGAAGTAGTAGAGCATCAAGATTTCCTATATTATCTCCTAACTCAATTAACTTGATCCCCACGTCTGGCTCGTATTCCAGAGGATCTATATCGGTGAAGTTTGCTATTCTGGGAAAACGTATCACTCCTATTTTTATTTTCTTATTATCCTGGTATTTATGCTCTGATAGGGATGCAGAGTCCTCTTCAGGAAGTTTAAGACTCTCATCATAGGGAAGCACTCCCAACACCGGCACGCCGACTATTTCCTCTATTTGCTGGATCCCAGGCATTAATATGTCCAGATTACCGCGGAACTTGTTTATTATAATCCCCTTAATCCTTTTTCTATCCTCCTCGGGCAGGAGAGCGAAAGTGCCGGCTATGGATGCAAAAACCCCTCCCCGGTCTATATCCGCCACCAGTATAACATCGGCATCGGCCAGTTGAGCTATCTTCATATTGGCCAGATCAACATCAAACATATTGATCTCTGCAGGAGAACCCGCCCCTTCTATTACAATTATATCATAATTATTGTTTAAAACATTTAAAGAAGTTTTAATGGCCTTTAAAGCCTCTTCCCGGAAGTGGTTCTGGTAATGATAGAAATTCATATCACCAGCAGGTTTTCCATGAACTATTACTTGGGATATGAAGTCTTCTTTAGGTTTAAGGAGGATAGGATTCATATGATAGGACGGTTCCAGTCCAGCTGCTTCTGCCTGAAGCACCTGGGCCATGGCAATTTCTGCATTTTCATGAGTGGTATAAGAATTAAGGGACATATTCTGAGATTTAAAGGGAGCTACCTGAAATCCTCTTTTAGAGAATATTCTGCATAGAGCAGCCACCACCACACTTTTACCTGCATTGGATGAGGTTCCCTGTACCATTATGCATGTCATATATTCACTCTCATTATTTTTGATCAAATATTCTAAATGAATTAATGATGAGTATAGGAGAATAATAAATCCTATAGGATTTTCAAATTAAGATGGATTCAATAAACTTAATTTAATTATAAACTTAATATTCATTTTAATTCACTAATATAATTAATAAACATGGTCTAAAAGACGATTTAATAAATTTTTTTTTCAAACTAATAACTCTATTGATCAATATAATATATGAAATAAAATAATAAATTATATAAGCAACAGTTGATAACTTAATAAAAATTTATAAAAGCAAATGTTCATATAGGAGTTAACCTATATGAAATAGAGTATATCAAACTAATAAACACGTTGATTTTTTGTTATGTGTTAAATACAGGAGGTTGTCATAGATTATGGCAGATTTAAATTCAAATTCAACCAATTCATTCAAGGAAACCCTTAATTTAAGGACTTACAAGACATCTGGAGATATAGATGTCCCTGAGCGGATTATAGACCAGATCATAGGTCAGGAAGAAGCTGTGGAAACCATAAAAAAGGCAGCAAAACAGCGAAGAAACGTGCTCCTGATTGGTGAACCTGGTATAGGAAAGTCCATGCTAGCAAAAGGAATGGCAGAACTACTCCCACCAGAAGAACTACAGGATGTGCTGGTTTATCCTAATATTGAGGATAATCATAATCCTTTAATAGGGGCCATGCCTTCTGGTGAAGGTAAAAAGGTGGTTACCAACTACAAGTTGAAATCCAAAGGCCAGGAAGAAAGGAAGAACATGTTCATGATGATCATCATCGCCTTTATCCTGGTAGTGGGATTTATCTTAAATCAATTCTTAGCAGCTATAATTGCCGCAGGAATAGTTTTCTTAGCCTTACAGCAGATGAAACCCCGTACATCAGTTATGGTGCCTAAATTACTGGTTAACAACGACAACCATAAAACAGCTCCATTTGTAGATGCTACCGGAGCCCACGCAGGAGCATTACTGGGAGATGTAAGGCACGACCCCTATCAGTCTGGAGGACTGGGAACCCCCGCCCATGAAAGGGTGGAAGCAGGTATGATCCACAGAGCCAGTAAAGGAGTGCTTTATGTGGATGAGATAGGGACCATGAAGATGAAAACCCAGCAGGAGCTTCTAACAGCAATGCAGGAGAAAAAATACTCTATTACTGGGCAAAGCGAGACTAGCAGCGGGGCTATGGTGAGAACACAGGAAGTACCCTGTGATTTTGTACTGGTGGCATCTGGAAACTTGCAAGTACTGGAAGGGATGCACATAGCTCTCCGATCCAGGATACGTGGTTATGGTTATGAAGTATATATGAAGGATTCAATGCCTGACACCCCGGAAAACAGGGACAAACTGGTGCAATTCATTGCCCAGGAAGTTAAAAAAGATGGGAGAATCCCACATTTCAGTAGAGAAGCAGTGGCAGAGATTATCAGAGAAGCCCAGAGAAGGGCGGGTAAAAAAGATTCACTTACCCTCAGATTAAGGGATTTAGGTGGTCTGGTAAGAGCCGCTGGAGATATAGCAAAAGGTGAAAGAGCAGAAAATGTGACACTGGAAAATGTGATCAGCGCCAAAAAATTAGCCCGAACATTAGAACAGCAGATCGCAGATCGATACATTGTGCAGAGAAAGCAGTACCGAGTATTTAAATCTGAGGGCACAGAAGTAGGAAGAGTTAATGGTCTGGCTATAGTAGGAGACCGAAGTGGAATTATCCTCCCCATAGCAGCCGAGGCAGCTCCTGCCCATAGTAGTCTAGAGGGTAAGATTATTGCCACAGGTAAACTGGGAGATATAGCCAAAGAAGCAGTAACCAATGTCAGCGCGCTAATTAAGAAGAATACGGGTACCAACATATCAAACCACGACATTCACATCCAATTTTTACAGGCATATGAAGGAGTGGAAGGAGACAGTGCCAGTGTTTCAGTAGCCACCGCCGTAGTATCAGCACTGGAGAACATCCCAGTAGATCAATCAGTAGCCCTAACCGGATCACTCAGTGTAAGAGGTGATGTACTCCCCGTAGGTGGGGTAACAGGTAAAATAGAGGCTGCAGCAGAAGCAGGTATTAAAACAGTGCTTATACCCAAATCCAACATGGAAGATGTTTTCATAGAGGACAGATACAAGAAAAAAATTGAAATCATCCCTGTGGAAACCCTGAGCGATGTTCTGGAACATGCTTTAGTAGGTAAAGGAAAAAAAGGCCTGCTACAGAAAATGCGGAAGATAACCGACATTGTACCCACCGGAATACTGAAACAACCAACTACTAATTAACTGGTTTGGGATACATACACATTTTAAAGAATTTTTAGAGAATTTGAAGGTAATATGAAGTATATGAGGTTATACTTCATACTCTATCTATTTATACCAATTCATTTTATTCATCCCAATAACTAAGATAGATTCCGGATTCAATCTATTTTTTATGGAATTTAGAATAAATTAATAATATAATAAATAATTCTAATTATATAAAATTGAAATAAAGAAATAAAAAGGAAAAAAACATGCAAAAATTAAAATTTAAAGAATTAGATATATCCAGCCCTATTAAAAAGGCTGTTTTAGACATGGGATTTGAAGAGGCCACACCCATCCAGTCCCTGGCCATACCCTGTGTGATGGAGGGAAAAGATGTTATAGGCCAAGCCCAAACAGGCACAGGTAAAACTGCAGCATTTGGAATACCCATTTTAGAGATAGTTGATCCTGATGATAAAGATCTTCAAGCAGTGATATTATGTCCCACTAGAGAGCTAGCGATACAAGTAGCAGAAGAATTAAGGAAACTCTCCAAGTACCTGAAGAAAATTAAGGTACTGCCAGTTTACGGTGGCCAACCAATAGATAGACAGATCAAAGCATTAAATAAAGGAGTTCAGGTCATTATAGGCACCCCTGGTCGTTTGATGGATCATATGAGAAGGGGAACCCTGGAAATGACAAGTGTAAAAATGGTGGTGCTGGATGAGGCTGATGAAATGCTGGACATGGGATTCAGGGATGATATTGAGTTTGTATTAAGGGACACCCCCACTGAAAGGCAGACACTACTATTTTCCGCAACCATGTCCCGGGAAATACTAAGATTAACCAAACAATATCAGGAAGATCCCCAGCTTTTGAAAGTGGTGCCAAAAGAACTCACAGTTCCAGAAACACAGCAGATATACTTTGAAGTAAAAGAAAAAATGAAGCTGGATCTCTTATCCCGATTACTGGATATCCACAACCCAAACCTATCCCTGGTATTTTGTAACACCAAAAGAAGAGTAGATCGGCTGGTAAGTCACCTTCAAGTAAGAGGCTACCTGGCTGATGGTTTACATGGTGATTTAACTCAGAGACAGCGGGACCGGGTCATGTCCAAGTTCCGAAAGGGAAGTATAGATGTACTGGTGGCCACTGATGTGGCAGCCCGGGGAATAGATGTGGATGATATTGAAGTAGTTTTTAACTACGACGTACCCAATGACGATGAATACTACGTACATAGAATTGGAAGAACAGGCAGAGCAGGAAAAAAGGGCAAAGCATTTACATTTGTATCAGGAAAGGAGATCTACCAGCTTAGAGATATACAGAGATATACCAAGACCAAGATCGAACAGCAGCAAATACCCTCCCTGCGGGAAGTTCAGGAAATCAAAACAGACATGTTCCTTAAAAAGGTTAAAAACATAATTAACACCGAAGATCTGGAAAAACAGATCCATATAGTGGAAAAAATGATTGAAGAAGATTACACTTCTGTTGAAATGGCAGCAGCTCTTCTAAAAATGGCTATGAACAAAGAAAATAGTACTGGTGGAGCTGAAGAAGAATTTCAGGATACCGGGGCCAGCCAGGGAATGGTGAGGTTTTTCATAAATGTAGGGCGCAAAGACAGGGTTAAAGCAAAAGATATTGTAAGGGCCATAGCAGACAAAACAGGTCTTTCCAGCAGGGTAATTGGTAAAGTGGATGTTTTTGATAAATTTTCCTTCCTGGAAATTCCAGACAGCAGCGCCAGGGATGTTCTATCTGCCATGAATGGCAGTAAAATAAAAGGCAGATCTGTTAATATGGAGCCAGCCAATAAAAGGCAAAAATAAAGTTTATAATAAAAAATCTTAAAATAAAAAAAGATCACAATCCTGAATAATCTTCAGGATTTT
>MVQZ01000042.1 GCA_002067565.1 Methanobacterium sp. PtaU1.Bin242
AAATTAATTTTATACACCAAAAAACTATTATTATATTATGGTTCTTCTTTCCACCTTTTTAAACCTGATTTTAGCAATCATCACTGCTCTGGTGTGGGGAATTATTATTGCCGGTGTTATCGGAGTAATAGTCCTGGGGACGGTTAAGCTCAAGGAGCATTTAAAAATGGATTAAATAAGATAAATTACCTAATTTTAATCTTTTTATAAGAAAATAAAACGAGGGGAGGAATTATCTTTGGATAGGAAAAAAATCAAGGATTTTGCTTTAAAATTGATGCACGAAGTTTGGGAGCCTTTTGATGATAAGAAAGTGAGAGATTTTTATCATCCTGATCTGGTGGGTCATCACCGTGACCAGATTATCAAAATTGAGGATGTGGAGAATCGTCTGCGCTTTGATCAGAAGAACTTCACTGATCCAGTCTATAAGATAATAAATCTGACAGCAGGTGACGATGAGTTCTCCATCCATTTTAAATACAAAGCACAGCTCCCTGATGATGATCTATTCCAGGTTGAAGTCATGTATTTCTATCGTTTAAAAGAGGATTTAATAAGTGAATTCTGGACACTAGCATCGGTGGATTTTAATTATCTAGAAAAGGCTTAGATTAAATAATCATAGAAAATCTTAAAAAAGCTAATATCCAATAATTTCCTTTATTATTTATCCACGTAGTATCCAATATTCTTCTTTTACAATTTATTTAAGTTGATATCCAATATTTTTTTACAATTTATCTTAGTAATATCCAGGATATAAATTTCAATAAAATTTTCAGACTTTACGGTGTCAGTTATTAGAAAATTTTTACTCACCCTGGTTACTGAGACAAAAAATTTTATAATATCCATTAATCATGGGAGTGAGTCTGGTTGGCATGAGTAAACGACATCAGAAATAAAATTTATGTCTCTTATGAATTTTAAATAGATAATATTAAATATGGGATGAGTAAATCTACTGTTATAAATAATAATTTTATGGTGGATTTTAATGATGAACACGAATAAATCGAATATTGGTTGGATGGCTCTTTTTGTAATTACCTTATCAAGTTTTATTATTGCCCTGGATGCTACTTTTATGAATGTGGCTCAATTATATCTGGTTCGGGATCTGCACACCACACTGGGCAGTGTGCAATCCATAATAGCTATCTACACCCTGATAATGGGATGTTTCGTCCTGTTTGGAGCTAAGTTACAGGATGTAATTGGTAGAAAGAAGACATTTCTAATCGGGGCTATTATATATGGTATAGGAACTATTATCGCGGCGACCAGCGTAAATAGCACTATGCTGCTTTTGGGTTGGTCTGTGATTGAAGGATTTGGAGCGGCTTTAATGCTGCCGGCCACCACATCAATTATCACCGCCACCTACACCGGTACTAAACGAACATTTGCCCTGGGATTTTTAGCCACCATCACCACCATCTCATTTGCAGTAGGACCATTGCTTGGAGGTTTCCTCACCACATTTTACTCCTGGAGATGGGGTTTTGCACTGGAAGCCATAATAGTATTAGTTATACTTCTCTTATCCTCCAATCTCATGGAATCTAAGCCAACCTTAAAATTCTCTGATATAAATATTAAAGGAGCCATTCTCTCTGCATTAGGGATTATAATAATAATAGTCGGATTATTACAGCTGAATACCCCAGCAGCATGGTTTAACTATGCCGGGACAATCATCAATCCAGCAGGATTTACCTTTGTTATGGCGCTGATTTTAACTGGAGTTATACTTCTGGTTATCTTCTTCTTATATCAGAGAAAACGAATCAAACAGGGCAAAAATCCCTTTATGGATGTTAATATTTTTAAAAGCCGCCCATTCACCCTGGGCATTATCTGTGTATTAATCATGGCATTAATACAGGCTGGTGTCTTCTACCTCACACCTATCTATGTGCAAACCAGATATGATGCCAATGCATTTTCAACAGGTCTACTGGTACTTTCATCAGCTTTAGGGGCTTTGATCTTCTCACTCAGCGGAAGTAAGTTAACAAAGTATTTCAAACAAATACAACTGGTTCTTATGGGATTTATAGTCTCTATCATTGGTATTTTACTGTTATATTTCCAATTCCTTAACTATGTGAATTTAACCATGTATGATCTGGTCCCTGGCCTTTTTATTCTGGGAGCCGGTATGGGATTAGCTCTCCCCAACCTCAACAATATCATCGTAAACAGTTTAAAAGAAAGTCAGTATGCCGATGGTTCCGGCATATTAAACACCTTTAATATGGTGGGCTCTTCCATAGGAACGGTACTGGTTGGATTAATTTACTTTATAGCAGTGTATTTCGCCATGTTATCCTCATTACCAGTTGAATATCCCCAGTATCAAAATCAGCAGACTTTAAATCATGATATATACTCCTGGGTGGAGAAAATATTACACCCTGATATATCATCCCTTAAAGATGATCCAAACCTCAATATCTTAACACTGTTCTCCAGTGCTAAGGGAATGCAGATGGCCTTCCTGTTTTCAGCCATACTGCTCTTTGTAGGATTCTTACTATCTATTTTCATTAAACCTCCCCCAGAGAGTGAATTTAAATCATGAACTTTTTATTTTTCTAAATAAATCCCTTTTTTTTATTTAATTATTTTTTTTTTTGAGATTCAATTATCAATAATTCTGTTTTATTAATAAAACAAAAATTTTAGTAATTCTAAAGATTAGAAGATTCCTTCTGATTAAAAAAAGATCTTATTTTAATTTTAAAAGTTCTTCCCATCTAATGAGACATGGTTTTCTTTAAACTCTCCAGATCCATTAGAATCTTTTTTATACCATGTCTGGTGCCCATAACCCGTCCCAACATCACCCCTGCTGTAGTGCATAATATTATGGCGAAATAAGGAGCTCCCTGCACCCACTGCCCAATATACAATGTTCTGGCTATGATGAATATAATATAGAAAAGAAAGACAATGGCACCAATCCAGTCCATGTTACTGATCACCTGATCAGATTCCTCATCCCAGCTCAGGTGAAACATCCGACTGACTACTATACCCACCAGATATCCTAAAATAAGCCCAATAACTGCATATGGAAGGATATATGCACTTTTTAGAATTTCATATGCACCGGCCACCAGGAGGATAAGTGATAATAATAATAGAAGTCTTATCCGGGTAAACAGGCGCCGATCTATATATTTTTCCAGAAACTGTTTGTTTTTCTTCATTTTTCTTTAAACAGGATGGGGTTTATTAAAGTTCTAAAATAATTTTTAATATAAAGACAATTTAAATTGAAGTCTTATTTAGTATACTCATTTATACTGGTATATTAAAATAGACTTCACCTTTTAGGTATATCTGTCTATACCAGTACATAATATCTGAACTTTAATAGTACTGTTCAAATTTATTTTTTTAGGGATATTTTTTTAAAAGCTTTTAAAAGTCTAAGGAGACAATTTTTAAGCATATTTTATTTTAAAAAACAAGTTTCAAATAATTAAAAATATTTAACTAACACAGACACATTTAAGTCTAATTATATTTGAGAAAATCATAAACTGAATAAAGGTGATTATATGGTAGAAGAGAAGATAACAAAACTGAATATCGAGTTTATAGACGGAAGCACCCAATTATTAACATTATATGAGAAGATAGATAGTATGAAAACAGTTAAAATCGAGGTTACCACAGCAATATTCATCCATAAAGAACATGTGGAGGAAGATTATCTAACCATAGATGTTATCCCCTTCAATCAGATAAAATCATGCAAAGCAGTTTTCATAGAAGATTATTCAAAAGAAGTTA
>MVQZ01000043.1 GCA_002067565.1 Methanobacterium sp. PtaU1.Bin242
CCTCCATGTGGCTGGATACCAGTCCAAAGAAGCCATAAAAAAGGCCCTGGGATTCACTTATAAATCAGCGGTGGTGGATCCGGAGACCTGTATGGGAGGGGAGGACTGCGACCATCTGTGCCTGATGATATGTCCACAGGTGAAAGTTGGAGAAGACACCATCACTATCCAGGAGAATAGGAAAGCCTTTATAGACCCTGCTTCCTGCGGATGCTGTGAATTATGCATACCAGAATGTCCCTACGGCTCTATTGAACTGGTGGAAGAAAAATTTGATCTCAAAAAATAGGTTAAACACCAAAAAAAAGGAATTCTAAAAATGAAAGGAAAAGTAGTATTCATCGGAGGAGGTCCTGGAGACCCGGAACTCTTAACAATAAAAGCATTTAAAATCCTTAAACAGGCTGATGTGGTTATATATGCTGGTTCTCTGGTTAACCGGGAAGTTTTAAACTGCACAAAGGAGGATGCTCAAATTTATAACAGCGCCTCATTAAATCTCCATGAGATACTGGAGATAATGGAGATGGAAACAGGTAAAGGCCATCTTGTAGCACGGGTGCACACTGGGGATCCCTCCATCTACGGAGCCATCGGAGAACAGATACAGTATCTTAAAAAAAGCAAAATACATTATGAAATAATTCCTGGCGTAAGCTCCCTTTTTGCCACCGCAGCGGCGCTGGAGGCTGAACTAACCCTCCCAGAAGTATCACAGACTGTGATCATCACCCGTCCAGAGGGAAGAACACCCAAACCAGAAAAGGAAGCCTTATCTTTACTGGCTGAGCATGAGGCTACCATGTGCATCTTTCTGGGAGTGCAGATGATCGAAGAAGTGGTAGGGGATCTATTAGAACATTACAATGCTGATACTCCTGTAGCTGTGGTTAAAAAGGCTTCCTGGAGTGATGAAGAAATAGTACGGGGCACACTGGAGGATATCGCAGTTAAAGTCCGAAAATCAGGTATAAAAAAGACCGCCATCATCGTGGTGGGACAGGTGCTTGATCCCAGGGAAATCACACCATCCAAGCTTTATGATAAAAAATTCAGTCATGAATATCGTAAATAATACAAGAACCGACTATTAAAATTAACCAATAGATTAGAGATCAGATAGAAGAGTGAGTGCGTTATTTATGCAGCAAAAAAAATCATTTAATATGGTTAAGGATTATGATACGCAGAATGATTCTTTATTTATGTATATTACTGATGAATATGATTATAAAGAGTCTGTAGAGTTAGGAAAGAATGTTATTCTTGATTTTGATGAAAATGATGTTCCTGTAGCTATTGAATTTTTAGATGCAACTAAATTTTTAAATGTTAGTAAATTCTCTTTAGAACACTTAGTTAATCTAGATATGGACATCAGGATCGATGCGGATTTTATTTCGATAGATGCTGTGTTTAAAGTATTGTTTCATCAGAAGGAAGTGTCTGCTCCTGTCAAATTAGAAGTACCTAATGATCTTAATTTCCCACACATGCAAAGTGAATTTGCTTTAACCGCTTAAAATATAGTTCATTAATGACTTTAAAGATATTTGGTGTTGATATTTTCATCATTATAATTTTTTTTTCTGTAGAGGCGGGGAATTAATAATTTTTCAACAATAAGAAATTGCCTATTTTAACGGCTGGTATATCCTTTTTATGAATTTTAGCTTGATTAAACATTAATTTTTTCAGGAATTTTGAATTATTTCCCACTCTCTGTAATATCTATTCTATACATATTTAAATGAATCATCCGAAATCACCTCCTATTTTTTTTCAAGAAATATTAATAGTAGCAAATACATTTCTTTCACATGGAGTTTATGTATAATTTAAGAATGATAACTTTCAAAAATTTCATCAATAAAAAGATAAGGTTATCCCCTTGACTAGAAAAGTAAAAATTCTAATTATCATAGTTACCATCATTCTGCTGGTGTCCATTGCAGGATACTTCGCCTATGAACAATATAAAGTCTCCAAGACCCAGAGTTATCTGAAAACATCTGCAGATCATCAGAAAACTGCTGATAATTATTTATCTCAGGCTTATAGCTATCAGAACAGAAATGACTATGCTAATGCCATTATAATGCTGCAGAAAGGTGCTGATGAGATAAAAATAGCATTATTAAATGATAATGAGGCTCTTCCCTATGCCAGTGGTGTTTACAGGGAGTATCTGGATAATGACATCTCCTTATTACAGGCAATGTCGAAATTGATCGAATATAAGATTTATATTAACCAGTATAACAGCAACACCCTTAATCCCGGTCAGGAACGGGCAAACCCCAGTCTTATGACAACTTATATAAACAATCTAGAAAGTGAAATCGCTGCCTGTAAAGACAAAGAAAAACAGATAATAGCAGCCCATCCCAATGAGTTCCAGTTTTTAAAATAATAAGATAATCAATCTGTTTTTAAAATCAGAACATAATCAATCTATCTTAAAACAAGAACGATAATCAACCTATCTTTTTAAAATAAGAATGATAATTATAATATCAAGTGATACAAATCATATCCTTTTTTTATAGATTAATTCAGTGAATTTAATGGTGAATTTTGTTCCCTGGCTTCTGTCCAGTTTTATGGTACCATCTAATTGTCTGACCAGTGAGTTAACCAGTCGCAGCCCCAGTGATTCTGTATCTGTGTAGTCCAGATCCTCTGGTAATCCCACACCATCGTCAGCTATGATTAATTCATATTCATCACCGTGCAAGTGTAAATCCACAGATAACACCCCACCCACTTTCGGGAAGGCGTATTTCAGGCTGTTGCTGACCAGTTCGCTTATTATCAGTCCGCAGGGAACTGAGGTTTCGATGTTCAGGAATATATCACCGACCTTGATTTCTGGTTTGACGTAGCCGCTTGTTATGCCGTAGCTGTTAAACAGATCATATACCAGGTGTTGGATGTAGCCATGGAAGTCTATGCTTGAGAGATCTTTGGAGTCGTAGAGCATTTCATGGATCATGGCCATGGACAGCACCCGGTTCTGGCTTTCCCGCAGTACGTTGACTGCTTCTTCTTCCTCCACATAGTTTTCCTGTAAGTTCAAGAGGCTGGATATGATCTGCAGGTTATTTTTAACCCGGTGATGGATCTCCTGTAAGAGCAGTTCTTTTTCCTTTAGTGATGATTTTATTTCATCCTCTGCCTTTTTGCGGTTGGTGATATCATCGAAAATGGTGACAAATATTCCTTTTCCTGGTGAGGTGACTGAAATACGGAAATATTTATTCAGGGGTTTAAAGAAGGTTTCAAACTGTGCTGGTTCACCTCCATGGGCTACTGCAGCATATATTTTTAGGTAGGGTGGTTTTATAGTTCCATATATCTGTGAAGCTTTCCTTCCAATAACTTCGTTTTTATTTAAACCCATGATTTTCTCATAGGCCGGGTTAACATCCATAATCTTATAATCAACAGGCTCTCCCTGGCGGTTATACAGTATATGATGGATAGCCATCCCCTCACTCATGGTGGAGTAGAGGGAGTGATATTTTTTCTCACTTTTTTTTAGTTCTTCTTCAGCCTGCTCACGCTGGGTAATATCACGGATGATGGCGGTGAAGTATGGTTTTTTTTCAAATTCCCAGTGTGCAATAGAGATCTCCATAGGGAATTCCTTCCCATCTTTCTTCAATCCCCTGGTCTTTGAAATTTGTCTTAATTTACCCAGATTTTCAGGTACTTTGAACTTATTTGCTCCATTAATATGTTTCTTTTTAATTTTTTCTGGAAGAAGAACTGTTAAGGGCCTGTTCTCTAATTCCTCTCGGTTGTATCCGAAAATAGTTAAGAGACTGTGGTTAAAGTAAATTATATTTCCCTGCTCATCAATGGTGACTATGGCATCCGCCGCGGTGTCTGCAACAGCCCGGAACTTTTCCTCACTCTCACGCAAAGCCCTCTGGAAATTTACGCGTTGGGTGATGTCGGTGTTGATTTCTAAAATAGATTGGGGCTTTCCTTTCTCATCCTTTTTCAATGTCCAGCGACTATCAGATATAATAGTGGATCCGTCACGGGTGGTATGTATCAGTTCACCGTTCCACCAGCCCTTATCAATCAGGCATTTGATTATGTTATTTAGGGGTTCAGGAAACTTGGTCTTTAATAGGGTATGGGTCACTTTACCCCGGGCTTCTTCCTGTTTCCAGCCATACATTTCTGCAGCGCCATCATTCCAGAATATGATTTTATTATCCAGATCATGAACAAAGATGGCTTCCCGGGTAAGATTAAGTAGTTCTGCCTGATTCTTAATATTTCTCTCCGCTTCAACACGTTCAGTTATATCCTGATTGGACCCATAGGTTTTTATGGTCCGCCCCTTACTATCCTTGATTATACCGTATCTGACGGTGATATATCGCTTTTCACCATCAGCCCTTATTATGGTGTGTTCAAGTTGTCCCTGAAAGTCAGGATCATCAGTTTCTATGGCCTTTTTTGTTTCAATGGCCACCAGAGATGCTTCATCGGAGGGAATGAATCTCTGAGCATATTCTGCAGATGACATGGTTGTTCCGCCTTCCTGTTCTGAGGTGGTGCCATAGAGAGAGTAAAATTGATCATCGAATGTGAACTGGTCTAATTCAATATCATACTCCCAGTGCACCAGTTTAGCCAGATTCATGGCTATCTTAAGCTTATTTTGACTTTCCTGTAATCTTTTTTCGGTTTTTTCAAGTTCGGTTATATCACGTGCAGCGGCAAAAACCCCTGTAACTTTTCCCTGTCCATCCCGGTAAATAGAGGCGTTATAGAGAACTGGAGTAACCAATCCATCCTTATGTTTTATCTTCAGGGGATAATCCTTAACCAAACCCTCACGGAACACCCTTTGATAACCTCTCCTGGCCTTTACTGGGTTGGTGAAGTAATCTGAAAAATCAGTGCCAATTAATATTTCCCGTGGATAACCGGTTATAACTTCAGTGGCTTTGTTCACATCAGTTATCTTCCCATCCGGCCCAATAGTCACCAGAGGATCCAGACTGGTCTCTATCAAGCTTCGATTGTAAATATTTACCCTTTTAAGCTCCTCCTCCGCCTTTTTACTCTCAGTTACATCCCGGGCTATACCCCTGAATCCGCTTAATTGATCTTTATTATCCTTTAACATTATTGAACGAATCTCTATGTTAATTAAGCTCCCATTGCGATGTTTAGCCAGTACTTCAAAGGTATGGAATGGTTTATTTCTTTTAATATAGGTTTGCAGAATTTTCTTAGCCCGGGAGACAAATTCCGGTGCAATTATGGAAAAAATTGAATTTCCTATGATATCTTCTGGTGAGTAACCCATAATATCCTGACACTGGGGGCTCATATAGGTGAAAACTCCCTGGGGATCGATCTCCCAGATCATATCCGGGGTGGTCTCCACCAAATTTCTGAATTTGTATTCACTTTCCTTTAATGCTTCCTCTGCCTTATTTCGCTCAGTTATATCCTCTAAAAATCCTTCTAAATATTTTATAGAACCATCTGATTTTCTAACCGCCCTTGCAGTGAGTTCCACTGTGATTATAGAACCATCCTTTCTATAAAAGGGTACTTCATAGGTATGCCACATATCATCAGTAACAACTTCTCTAACCCATTGGCTGCGATCTTCCTCATTTACATAAACAGTTTCCTGGAGGCTGTTTTTATTCACAAAACTGGAGAATTCCTCAATAGAATCATAGCCAAACCTCTCTGCTAAAACTAGATTAATTTCGTAAATCTTACCCTCTG
>MVQZ01000044.1 GCA_002067565.1 Methanobacterium sp. PtaU1.Bin242
CAGGGGCACCGGAATTCCCCATTCCATGTCTCTGGTAAGTATCCAGTCTTTTAAACCTTCCTTAAGCCATTGTAAGGCATAATTTTTTACATTTGGAGGTAGCTCTTCATTATTTTCAATCCATACCTTTAGATCCTCTTGAAATTTGCTTAAAGTGAAAAAATACTGGGTTGATTCTCTGATCTCTGGTGTGGACTGGCAGATCAGGCAGTGTGGATCCTGCAGTTGTATGGGATCCAGATGTCGGCCACAGATTTCACAATGATCTCCTCGAGCTCCCTCACCTTTACAGAATGGACATATGCCTTCCACATATCTATCCGGGAGAAAACGGTTACATTCATCACAATAAGGTTGTTGGATAGTTTTTTCATAAATATATCCCTTGTTGTAAAGGTTTAAAAAGAAGTTCTGGGAGATCTGATAGTGTAGGGGATCTGTGGTCCGGGAGAAATTGTCCAGGGATATGTTACAGGCTTCCAGGTCCTCCTTTATCATCTTATAGTATCTTCCCGCTACTTCTTTTGGAGATTTACCTTCTTTTTCAGCTTTTACAGCGATAGGTGTTCCGTGTTCATCAGTTGCACAAACAAAGAGTACATCACGTCCTTTCATACGATTGTAACGTGCATAAACATCAGCAGGTATATATGTTGATCTTAAATGACCCAAATGAGTGGGTCCGTTAGCATAGGGTAGTGCACAGGTTATAAAGACCTTATTCAAATTTATTCCTCCTTAAATTACATGTTAATATGAAATTTTTGAAAAGATTATCATGGATTTTTTCCAATTTAAAGTAATATAAACAGGAAAAATCTGTTTTTAAAGATTTTAATCAGTTAGTATATCTGATATAAACAGTATTTGGACATCATTTTGTTTATACAATTTTCTATATAAATCTGGCCCCCATCCCTAATCATTATCCTAAATATTAATTGATTAATAGAATATTCAATTAAAACTCCATATAAAATTTCAAAGATATATTATCTAATTAATGAATGAAAGGATCCAATTTGAAGATTAATATTTATTTAGAAAATTTTTTTACAGACTGAAGTAAATTATAACTTATGGTAAGAGTGGCTTTTATTAATCCCTTCTCTGAGGAAGGAAGACAGATGGTAAGGGAATTGGGAAATATAAAATCCCTCTATGAAGAAAATGCCCATCTGATTAATCTGGTGAATCGTAGCAGATCTCAGGATATCTCGGATGAAGGATCCATACCACATAACCATATTGACATGGCTCTTAAAAGGTTAGAATGGTATATGAAGAAAAAAAACGATCCTAGTTTTGATTACAGAAAATATGCATATCTTCTAGATCCTGAAATTACAAAATTCGATGTGATTGCTTTTTATCTTTTATCCCAGGCAATTGGTGTTAAATTTGGCCCTAATTCCCGAGAAAGCCGGGCGATGGTTGAGTCTCAGGGGAAATTAATGGAAAGTCGTCTGGGTGAACTCTTTAAAAGTGAAAAGAGGGTATTGGTAGCTCAGATATTAAATAGCCTGTTGATGGATGAGGTTAAATGGACCTTCTTTGAGGATCTTCTGAGTTCAAAAAAGATCAAACTCCCAGATCTGATAATAGATCAGGGGAATATTATTTTAAATAAGGAAGATTTCATGGAAAGTTTCAGCTCTAAAATAAAACATAGAGATCCGGATAAGATGTACAACCTGTTGGTTGGTGACCATATTAAGGAACTGATCATGACCAAAATGATCATGCAGAAAACAGAGAACTACATATCTACAGTTTATGAAAAATCCCGTAGAGAAGTGGAGCCCAATCCTCTGCTTTTAGAGCTGGCAGAGGAAATATCAAAGATTTTAAGCGAGACCACCATGAGTTATGGCTACGGAGGATCATATGGGGGGGAGGTTAAGGCATCCCCCTTAAATCCCAAAGCCTTCCCACCATGCGTGAAGACGGTTTTAGAGGGAATCAAATCAGGAGGAAGAAATGATGCCATAATCCTGTTTTTAACACCATTCCTATCTTACGCACGGCTTTATCCAGATGTTTTCCGAAGAAATGTGACCATGAAAGTTTCTGATGTAGATCCCCAGCTAAAAGTGGTGGAAAATGAAATTCTACCCCTGGTTTATGGAGCTGCAGAAAGATGTTCACCTCCTTTATTTGAAGATCAACCCCAGGAAAAGGTGAATATCAATGCTAAAATGGGATTTGGCATGCACACCCAAATTGAACTGAAACATGAAGGAGAAACCACATGGTACACTCCCATGAGCTGCGAAAAGGTGAAATTACATCTTCCCAGTCTATGTAAGCCTGATGAAACCTGTAAAAAAATAGGAAATCCTCTCTCTTATTACATTCGTAAATTAAGGGAGATAAAAGGAGATGAAGATGGGAGTGAAGATTAAAATCTCCCTGGAATCTAAATTAATTCTTTTAACAATTAATATTAAAAAAAGAGAACAAATTCAAAATTAAGATTTAAAAGAGATAATCAAAAAATTACAGGTAATTTAATGGAAAGAGAAGAAAGTCCCATCCTTAAACCTGCCACTCTCGATGAACGTCGTAAATATTACCGGGAAGAGTGGGATGTTAAAGAAATCCCTGAATTTATCAGAGAATCGGTGTTAAAAAGGGAGTTTGGTTTCGATCACATGGGAAGGGGGCCAAATGATCGCTATCGAGTTTTCAGATCTGCTGATCTGCTGAGGAAGTTTTTAAGATACCGGGCACCATTTGCTGCCTATTCCTCGGTGGCTTTTTATGATAAACCCCGTCGTAGGGATGGTTGGATAAAATCAGAGCTGGTTTTTGATGTGGATGCTAAAGACATTCCCCTTCGAATGTGTGGTTGTGAAGGTGTATGTGAAATATGTCTCAATCAGGCAAGAGAGATAGTATGTAGTTTGATGGATACGTTAAAGGGAGATCTGGGTCTTAACGATATTCATGTAGTTTATTCAGGGCGTGGTTATCACATAAGGGTTCTGGATGAGTCGGTGATGAAGATGGATAGTGATGTCCGGGCGCAGATCGTTAAATATATCATTGGTGCAGAGGTTCCTCATAATGAATATGCAGAAGAGGGAGTGACCTATAATTTGGAACATTTTTCCATTCCCTTTGGGTATCCACATGTATTCACCCTAAGAGCTAAATATTCCATTCTACATTTATCTGAAGCTATACAAATGGAAGGTGTAAACCAAAAACTTGTAAAAGACGCCATAAAACATCAGGAATTAATAAAAAATGATGAATGGGGTATTTTCAGGAATAAAATAGGTCCAATCCGCTATCAAAGGTTAATGAATGGTATTGCTTCCCTAAACATGGGATTGGTCGATGCAAAGGTCTCCATAGACCTTAAAAGAATCCTTCGTCTTCCTTCTTCACTGCATTCCATGGTGAGTATGAAATCTATGGAAGTTAAAAATATTGAAAACTTCGATCCATTTGAGGATGCGGTTCCCCGGTTTGTTTATGAGAGGAAGGATTAATTATACGGATGGATTTTTGATAAAAGAAAGTTTAATATTATGTTCTCCATAAACTCCAGTTTTTATGTAAATATTTATATAAAAACTCTAAAACATCTTTCTGGGTTGTTTCAGACTCTAAAAATTCCATCAGATCTATTAATTGATGTTCTTCTAATATTTCTTTTTTTATATGCTTGCCAAATTTGAGCAAACCTATCTTATTTTCGGATAAAGCAGCTTCTAGAAGTAATTGAACGTCGGTAAAATCTCTTCCCACTTCAGCAACCCACTTATCACCATGAACCCATGTTTTATTTTTATATTTATCTAAAAATTTTTGCTGATGCGTATGGGACCATACTGGAGGTCCATAGTGTTTCATTATCTTGGGAAGCATCCACACATCAAATTCTAGTAAAATTAACACTTTTTCTTTCTCATCAGTCCAGGAATCACTTCCCTGTGTTTTAAACCCTTCTCTTTCAGCCAAGTGCATCATTGATTTTTCAGTCTTTTTAATCTGAGGATAAAGAGCATCAGCAGGTATATCTGGAGTTTTAAAGGATAAAATAAGTGTTTTGGTTCCTCTTTTTTCTAATTCCTCTTTTATAGTTTTTAAATCGGCTGGTATTTCTCGGGGATAAAAGTAGGTGGATGATTGTTCTTGAAGGAAGTTTCTGGAGGCCACCATAAATTCAGACATTTTCTGAAGACTTAAGGCTGCGGCTACATTTCTTTTAGGATCCACAGGATCAACCACCACTAAAGGTTCATCGAAATTTGAAGCAGTCCCATATTTTCTCAAATCTATCATATAGCCGGGTTTCCATTCTTCTGATGCAGCTTCTAAAACTTCCTGAAAAGTTCCATAATGTAATATTAATAATTCACAGAGATATCCGGCGAAACCCCCTACCTTAAACTCGGATCCATATGTGCCAACAGATTCCATAAAGCCCTTAAGCAATATTACCTCGTCAATCTGTTCTTTTTTCAAATTATCCTGCACATATATGGTGTGGGGTATGGTTCGGTCAACGGCTGATTTAAGTTGTTTTGATTTTTCTATGTCGTAGCAGGGGACAAAATCTATTTCATATCCATTTATTATTCCAGTAATATATGGATGTGATGCGTAACGGAATTCATGTCTTCCTTCCATATTTCTGATGCATTCCTGCCCTAAATAGATACCATTTTTTTTAAGATAGTCTAGGGGGGTGTTTAAAGGAAATTTTATGAATATGTCCACGTCGGCAGTGTCCGATCCAGGTCCTCTGGAAAGCCAGGTTTCCTTGGCTACAGATCCAACCAGAACGGCTTCTGCATATATTTCCTCATCTCCTGCTTTTTTATTTATGAAGTTGATCAAATAATCAGATAAGGCTTTAACCTTTTTCTTTTCACTTTCTGTAGGTTTAATATCCTCCAGAATTTTTCGATAATCTATTTTAGTCACCTGAAGTCACCTAGAACTAAAAATTTAATAGAATTATTTGTTAGGGGAATCTTATCCCTTGAATTTGATTCAATTAATTAACTTGCTATTTAAAATTTACTGAAAAATATTTAAAGCTTGAATTCTTCCACAGTGGTGTAAATAGGCCCGGAGGGTGTTAATTCACTTTTTTTAAGCACCACTTTTTCCACTTTCATCTGGCCAATTTCTGCATCTTCCATCTCTTTTAATATTGATATGAGAGCTTCTTTGTTTTGAGCACTCTTCACTCTTCCAATGGTGAGGTGAGGGATGTAATTTCGCTCTTTTTTAAAGCCCATCTTCCCAAATTCGTCATCAAAACCCTTCAACATATGGGAAAAAAGTTCCGGATTTTCTAATCCCAACCATATCACCCGGATATAACCTAAATGTGGGAAAACGCCAGCTCCTTTAATTGATATTTCAAATGGTTTGTAATTTTCTATTTTTTCAGTTACCATCCCTGTGATTTGAGCGGCCTTATTATCCGAGATATCACCGAAGAATTTGCAGGTGAAATGCAGATTTTCTCCTTCCACAAATTTAATCTGTGCATTTGTGTCGTTCAACTGTTTTTGAACTTCCACTACTTTATTCTGCAAATTTTCATCTAAATCCACAGCCAGAAACGCCCTCATTATTCATCACCTTTTTGCTAGAATTTTTATCCGATCAAGACTTTTAGCAGGTTTTTCTATAGTATTTAAGATATACACATCTACTTTGGAGAATAATTCCATGAAAAATTCCTTTCTGAGAATAAATTTCCTTTCATTTCTAACCAGTTGATGTGGATTACAAAAATCGTTTTCTAACATAAATTGCACGGCATTTTTGGGGTCTACCTTTCTAAATGGGGGGTTATTGGGGTTTCTTTCAAGAAGAATTACTGTTTTAATGGTTGAACTTTCCCTTACCCTTCCAGTAAACAGTGTATTCACATCAGCGATTCCCCGCCTTTGAGCATCGAGTTTTACCTGTTCTAATACTGGGGCAAAACTACTCCAGACATCAGCTATATCATCCCG
>MVQZ01000045.1 GCA_002067565.1 Methanobacterium sp. PtaU1.Bin242
CGAAAACCAGGACTACCAATTCGAAGAACTAGTAGAAAAACTAGACATAAAAAGAGACCTAAGCAGAAACCCCATATTCGACGTCATGTTCGTACTGCTAAATATGGATATGTCCAACATGACCACAGAAGAACTTAGGTTCAAAGCATATGAACATCCGTCCATAATATCCAAATTTGATCTAACTTTATATGCAATGGAAACCCCTGAAGGAATGACTTTTAACCTGGAATATTGCACCCAATTATTCCAAAAAGAAACCATACAAAGACAAACCCAACAATATATAAAAATCCTAGAAGAAGTAGCAACAAATCCAGATTTAAAACTAAATGACATTGATATTATCACTGAAGAAGAGAAAAATACTATTCTTTTTGATTTTAACAATAACCCGGCCGAATATCCGCAAGAGGAAACCATACAGGAAATATTTGAAGAACAGGTTAAACGTACACCAGATAACGTAGCTTTAGTTTATGGCAACAATCAACTAACTTACCAGGAACTAAACGAGAAAACCAACCAACTAGCTCATGCTTTGAGAAATAAAGGAGTCAAACCAGACGACATAATAGGATTACTGGTTGATCGCTCCCCAGAAATGATCATAGCCATACTAGCTGTGCTAAAGGCAGGTGGGGCTTATTTACCTATTGATCCAAACTATCCCGAAAAAAGAATCCAGTTCATATTACAGGATAGTGCTACTGGGATATTGTTAACACAACCAGAATATGTAAGTAACGAACCATTTGATGGTATAATTCTGGATTTAAAAAAACCCGATACATATGAAGGTAGCCCATTAAACCCAAATAAAGTAAATGCTTCACATAATCTGGCTTACATAATATATACTTCAGGATCAACGGGAAATCCTAAGGGAGTAATGGTAAATCATGGCAGTTTAATGAATACATTACTGGCAATGCAACGGCACTACCCCCTACTTGAAGATGATGCCTATTTAATGAAAACTGCCTATACCTTTGATGTCTCACTTACAGAAATATTTGGATGGATTTACAACAGTGGAAGATTGATTTTACTTAAAGAAGGTGAAGAAAAAGACCCAAAAAGAATCCTGGAAGCCATAGAGAAATATGGAGTCACACATATAAATTTCGTTCCTTCCATGCTAAAGACATTCACAAATACCATAAAAAAAGAAAATAAAAGTCTAAACAAACTCAAATACGTATTTTCCGCCGGGGAAGCTATTACTAAAAACATGGCAGATAAATTTTATGAAGGATCAGAAGGAAATTTAAGGCTTGAAAATTTATACGGCCCCACCGAAGGAACCATATACACCACCAGATACTCTATAAAAAGAGAAAAAGAGAACATCAACATCCCTATAGGTAAACCACTGGACAATACAAAAGCATACATACTGGATAGAAACAGTGAAATTCAACCCATAGGAATACCTGGTGAACTGTGCATAGCTGGTGAAGGACTTGCACGAGGCTATCTAAACAACCCAGAACTCACCAGTGAATTTTTTGTAGATAATCCTTTCACACCAGGAGAAAGGCTGTATCGCACCGGTGATCTGGCAAGATGGTTGCCTGACGGTAATATTGAATTTTTAGGACGTATTGATCATCAGGTTAAAATCAGAGGATACAGAATAGAACTGGGAGAAATTGAAAACCAATTAATAAACCATCCATCCATAAAAGAAACAGTAACAGTGGCCAATGAAGACTTGGGTGGTGATAGCTACCTATGCGCCTATTACGTGGGAGATGAAGAATTAACCACCCAAAAAATAAGAACACACCTCTCCCAATCATTACCCGAATACATGATCCCTACTTACTTTATAAAACTAGATAAGATACCATTAACACCCAATGGTAAAATCGACCGAAAAATCCTTCCAGAACCAGATGGCAGTATACGTACTGGTGTAAAATATATTGGACCCCGAGATACAGTGGAAGAAAAACTAATACTACTATGGCAGGATATTCTGGGAGTAAATCGAGTGGGAATCAGAGACACTTTTTTCGAATTAGGCGGACACTCCCTAAAAGCCACCACCCTAGTATCCAGAATACATAAAGAATTCAATGTAGAATTTCCCTTAAAAAAAGTATTCCAAACACCAACAGTAGCAGAAATGGCAGTTTTCATCAGAAGTGCAAGTAAGAGTATCTATTCTGATATCCAAACCGTAGAAGAACGTGAATATTATCCCATGTCTTCTGCTCAAATAAGATTGTACATACTGGATCAGTTTGAGGGTGCAGGTATCGCTTTTAATATGCCGGGTGTAATAATTATAGATGGTGATTTGGATTGGTTGCGATTTGAGGAATCCTTCCAACAATTAATCGGGAGACATGAAATCCTAAGAACATCTTTCACTATGAAGGATATAGAACCCATCCAAATAATACATGATAATATTGATTTTAAACTAACTTATATGGAGTCAAATGAGGAAGAAATAGACATTATAATAAACGGATTCATAAAACCCTTTGATTTAAGCCAAGCACCCCTACTAAGAGTGTCTCTGGTAAAGGTTGATAAACACAGACACTTCCTATTGTTTGATATGCATCACATCATCTCAGATGGCATGTCTATGAACATACTAATAAGGGAATTCATGAGCTTCTACCAAAGAATGAAATTACCGGATTTAAGGATACAGTATAAGGACTATTCTGTATGGCAAAACAAACATTACCGTGAGGATACCTTTAAACAACAGGAAAAATACTGGCTGGAGATTTTCAAGGATGAAATTCCTGTGCTGAACATGCCTTTAGACTATCCCAGGCCCATGATGCAGAGTTTTGAAGGAAACCATCTTATCTTTGAGATAGAGGGAGAACTTACTCGAAAACTTAATGCGCTTGCCATGGATGAGGGTGTTACGCTCTACATGGTCCTTTTGGCCAGTTTAAACATTCTTTTTTCAAAATATACTGGTCAGGATGATATAGTAATTGGCTCAGTTTCAGCAGGCCGACCTCATAGCGAACTGGAAAACCTCATCGGCCTGTTCATAAACACCCTGGCTATGCGAAATCATCCTCAAGAAGAAAAGATTTTTAAAGAATTTCTGGAAGATGTCAAAGAAAATGCATTAGAAGCCTATGAAAACCAAGATTACCAATTCGACGAATTAATAGAAAATCTGAATCTTAAACGGGATTTCAGCAGAAATCCCATCTTCGATGTCATGTTTATACTGCAGAACATGGATATAACTGAAATGGAGATGGAAAGACTGAATTTCACGTATTATGAAAATCCATTATTGGTATCAAAGGTCGATATGCTCTTAAATGCCATGGAAAGAGGAGACGGGATAATATTTAATCTGGAGTATTGCACGAAATTATTTAAAAAAGAAACTATTGAGAAATTCGCCAAGCATTATGTTAATATCCTGGAAGAAATCGTTAAAAACCCCTATTTAAAACTTAAAGAGATTAACATACTTACAGAAGAGGAGAAAAACACAATCTTCCATGACTTCAACAACACAAAAGCCCCATACTCCCGGGATAAAACCATCCATGAACTATTTGAAGAGCAAGTGGAACGCACACCAGATAATATCGCATTAATATACGAGGATGAGCAGTTAACCTATAGTGAACTAAATAAGAAAGCCAACCAAATAGCCCACATCTTAAGAGATAAAGGAATAAAACCTGACAGCATAGTCGGAATAATGTTAGAGCGCTCCCCGGAGATGATCATAGGCCTATTAGCTGTGCTTAAAGCAGGTGGAGCCTACTTACCCATTGACCCATCCTATCCTGAAGAGCGAATCATGTACATTCTCAAAGATAGTGCTGCCAAGATATTGCTGACACAACAGAAATATGAAAGTAGAGTATCATTTAATGGCGAAACTCTAGATCTAAAAAATCCTGATCTATTCATAGGTAGCCAGTTAAACTTAGAGAATGTAAACACTTCTCATGATTTGTCGTATGTCATTTATACCTCGGGTTCTACAGGCAAGCCCAAAGGTGTTATGATAGAGCATTATTCCGTTATTAACAAATTAGAGTGGATGTTAAAGGAATATCCCATAACTGAAGATGATGTGCTTATACAGAAAACACCCTACACCTTTGATGCTTCTGTTTATGAACTGTTTATATGGTCTTTCACCGGGGCAAGATTATGTTTATTGAAGCCTGATGGGGAAAAAGACCCTGAAGAAATCATAAATGCAATTGAAAAACATATGGTAACAACCATAGAATTCGTACCATCCATGCTAAGCGTCTTCCTAGGACATATAGAAGAAACCCAATGCTCAAACAGATTAAAAAGTCTGAAACATGTAACCACCGGCGGAGAAGCACTAACCACAGAACAGGTTAAAAAATTCAACAAAAACCTGAAAAAAAACAACACAAACCTAATAAACACCTACGGACCCACAGAAACCACCATCGACGTAACATACTACTACTGCAACGAAGAAATCCCTGAAAACATTCCCATCGGCAAACCCATCAGCAACATCCAACTATACATAATGGATAAACACCAAAAACTACAACCCATCACAATACCAGGCGAACTATGCATATCCGGAGACGGACTCGCACGAGGCTACCTAAACAAAACAAACCTCACCAACAAATCCTTTATGAACAACCCATTTATACCCGGAGAAAGATTGTACCGCACCGGTGACTTAGCACGCTGGCTACCCGATGGTAACATAGAATTTCTAGGACGTATCGACCACCAAGTCAAAATCAGAGGCAATAGAATAGAACTAGGCGAAATCGAAAACCGCCTACTAGAACACCCACAAATAACCGAAACAGTAGTAATGACCAAAGAAGATCCACAAAGCGGCAAATACCTCTGCGCATACTTCATAGGAGAGGAAAAATTATCAGTGCCACATTTAAGGGCGCATCTCTCTAAACATCTACCAGATTATATGATACCCCATTACTTCATTCAGTTAGAGAAAATGCCCCTAAATCAAAATGGAAAAATTGACAGGAAATCCCTACCTGAACCAGATGGAAGTATAAATACCGGTGTAAAGTATGTTGCACCCCGAAACGAAATAGAGGAGAAATTAGTTAAGATCTGGCAGGAAATTTTAAAAGTAGACAAAATAGGTATTAAAGACGACTTCTTCAGTCTGGGCGGAGATTCCATCAAAGCCATACAAGTATCATCCCGACTCAATAGCTACGGTCTGAAATTAGAAATTACTGAAATGTTAAAAAATCCAGTGATTGAAGAACTAAGCAACCACATAACACTAACCACCCGACAGATAGATCAGAGTTTGGTGGAAGGAGAGGTAGAATTAACACCAATACAGAAATGGTTCTTCAAACAAAGCTTTGAAGAGAAAAATAACTTTAATCAGGCAGTGATACTTAAAAATAATAGAGAATTTGTGGAAAATGCAATTATAAAAGCATTAGATAAACTGGTGGAACATCATGATGCCTTAAGAACTGTTTTTAAAATCGAGGAAGGCTGTGTAAAACAGATTATTAGAGGTTTAGAAGGAGAATTGTACGCTTTTGAAGTAATAAATCTGCTGGATATGGGAGATGATTACGAACTATTAAAAAAGGAAACTGGGAGGATTCAGGAAAGCATAGATCCAGAAAATGGTCCGCTCTTAAAGTTAGGTCTATTTAAAACAGCAGAAGGAGATTATTTATCAATAATAATTCATTATTTAGTAGTGGATGATGAATCATGGCGAATAATACTAGAAGACCTAATTATTGGTTACCTGCAGGCGTTGAATAATGAAGAATTGAAGTTAAGCGATAAAACAGATTCCCTCAAACGTTGGTCAGATGAACTTTATGATTATGCTAACAGTAAACAAATGTTAAAAGAAGTAGAATACTGGACTAAACTTAAAGAATGCGATATAAAATCCATTCCAACAGACCATACCATCAATGAGGAGATGGTTGAAGATTATAAAACTTTTAAGATAGAATTAACTAGAGATCAAACAGTTAAATTAGTAGAACAGGTTAATGAAGCATATAACACTGATATTAATGATATTTTGTTAACATCCTTAGGATTGGCTGTTAAGGAATGGACCGGTGCAGATGAGGTTTTAATTGGGATGGAGGGATCTTCAAGAGAAGCAATGATCAATGACATTGATATCAACAGGACTGTAGGATTGTTCACTGCAAAATACCCCGTAGTACTGGATTTAAGCAGTTATAATGACATTTCATACGCTATTAAATCCACCAAAGAAACTTTAAGAAAAATACCTAACAAGGGCATTGGTTATGGAATACTGAAATATTTAACATTACCTGAAAACAAAGAGGAACTGGATTTTAATTTGAAACCAGAAATAATTTTCAATTTCATGGACTACTTTGGAATAAATAATGACATTGACGTGTTTAAGAATTCTGACTTCTCTATAGCTGAAGAAATATTTCCTAACATGTATACTCCATGTACAATTGGCATAAATGGAATGATTATAGATGAAAAGCTAATAGTATCCTTTGATTATAATGGACACAAATATGAAAAGTCCACAATAGAAAGAATAACCGAATGTTTCAGGAAAAATCTGTTAAATGTAGTAAATCACTGTTTAAGTGTGGAAGATACTGAAATGACACCAAGTGATTTTACAATAGAAGACATAGAGTTAGAAGAACTGGAGTATTTGCAAAATAAATTTAATTCGATTGTGGAGGATGAATGATCCCATGTCTAATCGGGAAAAAGGGAAAATTAAAGATTTATATGAATTAACTCCTATGCAGGAAGGTATGTTATATCATTCACTGTTAAATAAGGAATCATTTGCCTATGTTGGAATGTTTATATTGGATTTGAGGGGTGGGTTAGATTATAAATATCTTCAAGAGAGTTTTAACAAGCTTATTGAAAGATATGATATTTTAAGAACTGTTTTTGTTTATGAAAAGGTAAACAGACCTGTTCAAATTGTTTTGAAGCAGCAAAAAGCAGATATGCGCTTTGAAGATATTATACAGTTATCAAAAGAAGATAAAGAATCATTTATCGAAGATTTTAAGATAAAAGAGAAAAAACGCAACTTTGATTTAACAAAAGAAATTCCTATAAGATTGTCTGTGATTAA
>MVQZ01000046.1 GCA_002067565.1 Methanobacterium sp. PtaU1.Bin242
ACTTCGTTATATGCTAGTATAAAGAAGTAAAGGAGAGAGTTTATGGCAAAAATTCAACCAAAAGAGATATGGAACTGGTTAATCGAATATTTAGAAGATTGGAGAGGGTATGAAATTCAAGGAAAACGCAACGGTTCTGATAATAAAATATTGGAACTGTCTTATGTTGATGCTAGTGATTTGTATTATGATTTAAAAAAGTTGGTCTATAATGATATAAGATTTAGTATAATTCCTGGTAAGGCAATGGTTTGTATTCAAATAGATTATGAGGATATGGATTGGGAAAAAATTATAGATTAGTTCGTTATTCATTGATATAACGCAGTAAGGGGTGGTTAAATGATTTGTATAGATTTGGCAGATGTTTTAGGAATCACTGAAGACATGAGTGATGAAGAAGTTAAGAAAAGATGCTATGAGCATTGTTATAATCTAGATAAAGCCATTTGGGATGGGATTTAACAAAGTAAAAACAAAGGAGGGTTAAAAAAATGAGTGATGATATGGCAGTGGCAATTGAACAAATCCCATTAGAACCATTAGAATTTGAAACAGGATTCAAAAGAATAAAAAAAGCTTTAGACATTAAATGGCATTTGGCACATAGGGACATTTTAGAAACAATCCGGTGGGTTATTGCCTTGTATTTGAATGAATCTCCTAAATATTGTTGGGCTGACCTTGTAACATGGAGTTTGGGCTGGCATGGTTTTGGTGAAGTTTCAGAGGCTCATGATTGTGGTTATTGTGGGAAGTGTGATTGTATGACTGATAAGGTTCGGGCTGAAAATGGGTTCACAAAACCGAGATGTTGGAGTTATAATGAATAATAAGGGGTGAACTGGGAAAATGAAAGCAAGTGAAAACTTAAAAAACAGATTAGAATATAGTTTTGAAGAAGCCAGAGGACTAAAATCATTCAAAAGCTATGTTAATAACAGCATTATTGCTTACGAAAACGAAGAACACCATTACACGTTAAATGATTATAAAATACTATTATTATTAGATAACGTCTTAGAAAAGGTTGTTTAAAAGAATAAAAGGGTGAATTTGGAAAATGAAAGAAGAAGCAATCCTAAAAAAACATGATGTTGTACCAAACAGCCTACTAGACATGTTAACAAAAACATACATTGACTTAGTTGATTTGAAAAGCGAGAAAGCCAGAGAAGAAGCTTTACCGTTGGTTATTAGATTGATGAGGATTAAAATATTAGATTCTAATTGTAAGAGTCTTGAAGTTGGGTATGGGGATATGGATAGTTATTTAAAGGCTATTTCAGGACTGCCATTTAAAAATAAGGGGTGATTGTGTGATGGATGAAACGTATATACAGATGTGCCGTGAGGCAAAGGAAATACAAGGAATATACGAATCGAGATTATGTGTTGGAGATTTGGTATTTGATGAATTATATGGATATATTAGGATTGAAGGATATGGGAATGTTGATACTCCTAAACACAAGGCCGTTTGGTTGCCTAGGCAAGAAGACCTCCAGCGAATCTATTTAAACAGTTTTAAAGAACCAACAAGTGAAATAATGGCATTTATTGAGTTTAAAGACTGGGTTTTATGAGTGGTGGTGGTTGTTTGGAGGGGTACAGGTTGCAGTTGATGACTGAACGTGCTTGTAGTGAGGGTGATATGATGAAACAAGAACTAAAAGAAGAAAAAGAGGGGATAAAATGAGTTTAGATAAAAAATATAGCTACGATGTGAAATTCTGCGTATTCCAACATGAATGCGTGGACATAGGATGTTTTGAACACAAACTGGTAAATGTGATTGACCCAGGGCAATATCCCGAAAACGGTAGAGATGAAATAGCACTTCTAGAAGCTAAAAAAATTGCAGAAGAATTGAAATGTAAACAGGAAAACCAAGACCCGTATATGGGTCAATTATGCGGGATATTTAAGGATAAATGTGATGATAAAAAAGATAGCTTCCTAAATTGGTTGGATGAGGAATATTGTAAAATTTATGCTGTGGAAGACAAGTACTTGTCAGATACGGGCAAGGAACGATTAAGCGTTCTTTGGGATGTTAAACAGAGGTACAAAGCATGTAAAAGTGGAAGGTGATGTGTGATGAAACTTGATGAGATAATAAAACAACTGTCAGAAATACGAGAAAAACGAGGCAATATTAAAGTGTTGAACGTTAAAGGTGGGGAACCTGGGGAAGTGTTGGAAATAACTGAGAGTCAGTTAGTTCCGGATGTTTGGGAAGTTTATGTGTTTTAGAAAGGAGGGAAAGAGAATGGATTATAAAAAAGCTTGGAATGAACTAAAGGAACTCTACAAATGGAAAATAGAAACGGTTGAGAATGTTGAAGATAGGGGCACGTTGGATAAGGTCATAACTGAATGTGATAAGCATGTTTTAAAGGAAATGGAGAGGATTGAAAAGAGGTTGGATTAACAATGCCAAAACCAACACTAACCCTTAAAAACAGTGCTGATGTCCAGAGGGTCCGGGATAATACTTACGCGCACCATGACATGGCTGATTTAAGTTTTGTTGGTGATTATTGTGGTTTGGTTTGGGTTTGGAGGGAGTGAATGGTATTTCAAAGATTTTACACTTATCCACCAGTAGAATGTGAGTGGAAATGGATATTACGCAATATAAAGCAAAAAGCAATCCCACATAGTCATGAAATCGTGGATATAGGGATTTATGACCTTTTAAACCCACCATACAAGCATAGCAACGACAAACTACAAAAATGGGTTGAAGTTGAAACAAATGGCTGGAAGGTCGTACCTGACTGCCCTGACTTGAAAGGAGAGTTTGGAAAACCCATTGATTTTAGTAATACAGATTATAGTTGGGAGTTATTGACAGAATATTATAATCCAAGTGATGAATCACATTTACCAGTGTTACAAAGTGAATATGAAAACATTAAGAGTTTTAAAGAATACATTAAACAATTCAAGGATAATTATGGGATGGTTGATAAAGTGGCAATTGGCAGTATCTGTAAAGCAGATAATCATGATATTGGCGTTAAGATGTTGAAAATAGCAAGGAGAGAGTTTCCTAATACTTGGATTCATGCGTTCGGGCTTCGTTTTCAGCAATTTAAAAAAGCATATCAATTGATTGATAGTTTTGATTCCACATCGTGGACTTTTCCACGGGTTGGAGGCCAAGGCAAAGGTTCGTGTAAAAACAAATCGGAGAGAATAGAATACTTCTTTGATTATATCCAGCGTATTAATGAGGTTACTTTTTCAATAAACAACGAACAAGGGGTGTTGGTATAAATGGATAAATATAAAGTTGACATGAAAAGGCATTGTTATTTTGAAGATGAGCGTTATCCTATCTCAATATGTGATGATTATATCTTTGATCCAGAATTACCTAGAAATTCTTGGTGCAAACGTTACAATAAAGAAATAAAAACAGAATTTGTCGTTGATGAGCGTCATGATGGAGTTGGTCATTTTTATGGTCAAGTACATAAGTTTCCTCTGAAATTGGACTGTTGCGAATATAAAGAGAATGATTAACATGAATATTATAGAAATGTCACGCCAACACTTGATGAGCGTCTGGGAAATCATGGAAGAGGATGAGTTGAAGGGTGAAATTGAAAAGGAGGACTGATTAACATGGTAGGCGTAAAACCAGATAGATTTACTGGGCGTTACTGCCCAAAATGCGAAAACCCAATGCTATACTACGGGAGCATTAAACATGGTATGTGTATGTGTTTAAACAATGAATGTAGGAATGTGGAGAAGGTTGAGGATGCTTTGCGGTTAATTGACACCA
>MVQZ01000047.1 GCA_002067565.1 Methanobacterium sp. PtaU1.Bin242
CCTATCACAATCCCTCCCTTTCTTTCAATATACAAATCCTTATATGATTACAACCATCACAATCACCCTCACACTTTTTATCCTTTTAAAACCCATTCCAAAACATCTAATTCCATCCTTAACTCTATAACTTCATCAGAAACCCATTTAGATGTCCTGTTCTCTAATTTTGTTTTAATAGTATCAATCCGGTTTTGTATTTCTTCCTCGGACCTCATTTTATCCCCTCTTTTTCTTCCAACATTTCCTTTCGCATTTCATCACTCTCCACATAAGCACGCTCAAACATCAACCCTAACCGGTACCCCTCCAAACAACCACCACCACTCATAAACCACCCCTCCAAGCACGATTACTCTTGGCCAAATTACAAGCCTCACACAAAGTCTGCAAATTATCAAACTCATCACTACCACCCTGGGCAAGTGGAATAATATGATCAATATGCAAAGTGGTTTCTTTATTCGTAGCCCCACATTCAACACACCGGAAACCATCCCTTTTAAATACCTCATGACGGATAGATTTAGTTAAAACCTTCCGTTTTCTTTGTTTGCGTGGCTTTTTCTGTGGAGTGGTTTGTAATTGTTCCCTGGTTACTTTTCCAGTTTCCATAAGTTCCAACAAATCGTTTAAATAATTATAAATAAAATCTCCACGTGTCTTATTGTTTTTAACTGCCAAATAATTGAAGATGAAACCTACACGTTCTTGGCTCAATTCAATTAAAACGATTCTATTAAAATCTTTATCACCTATTTTCATGTAGTCTTGGAGATCTTGGGTTAGTTTGGCTATGCAGATTGGACTAATTTTGCCCCCATACCCTACAAATAAAACCTCAAAATCTTTGTTTTTGGGTGTTCCTGGGGTGTAAAATCCTTCTTCAAATTTTGCTTGTAATTCAATATTGGTTTCCAAAACAAACCATCCGTCTACGACTTTGTCGTGAATGAATTTTCCCATTTCTTCTGTGGTGAATATTCTTTCCATTTTATTTTTCCCTCCTTATTATCGGGACGTTGGCATAACGTCCCTATTATAATCCATTAAATAAGTAAATAAGCCCCAGTGCTCTTTAACCCCATCGGGAATCATGATCCCAGAAAATCTCTGGCTAAAACAATCAATTGAGATTTTCACCAATTTTTTCAGCACCTCAAACCACCCCCTCAGCTTCATTCGTTTGTCCTGTTAAATCTGCATATTGGGACGTGTCAATTTTAACATAACCCTCACCCTCCATTCCTTTAACAAAAGAATTGTACATGTCATCGATTTTGGATTCATCACGTAATATGGAGATTGCATCAACGTCCCAATTAGATTCATTCTCTATACTTGTAACTTGTTTAAAATCAAAAATGTCATTAAATGCAATGTCCTTCAATTCAAAATAATCAGAAGGAATATAAATCCGGTGTTCTTTCTGCGACTTATCTACATACAAAATACCCAAATCATCCAATTCTTGAATATACTTACTCACAGTCTTCTTATTAGCAGTGGTTTTCTTAGTCATCTGTTTATAAGTAAAATGTTTCATTTCATGAAGAATCTCCTTATCATCCTCCATCCCCTTTTCATCCTCATCAAAACATTTCTCAATCGTTTCCCTCGTTAACAAATTATGAGTTTTTTTACCCTTCAATTCAATTTCTAACCCATACTTTTCACGATAAACCTTTTCCAAATGCTCCATAGACTCATCTAAAAAATCAGATTCAATCATAGTCGTATAAGTCTGCAAAGCTTCACTCTTCTTATGAATAAAATGTGATAACGTTTTCCCCAACGTCTCGACAGTATACAAATAATCTTTAGCCGTAACCACCAACACATATTCATTGTACAGCTTATTAAACCACAATCCTCTCCTAAAACCATGAGCCAATGTCACAAGCTTAGGAATCATCTGCACCATCAAACGATCACGATTAGCATTCGGCGAACTATCAACTTGAAACAAAGCATTAATATGCGCATTGAAAGGATTTAAAACATCAAAACAAACATCACACCTCTTATTATCCCCATTCGTTTTCAAATCCTCCACAAACCCAAACAACTTATCAATACAACAAGCCACAACCTCCCTTTTATACCTAAATAAATGACCTTTACGTTTACGGCCTAACTCATCCAACTGATAATCCTTAATACGGTTCTGAACATGTTTATTATCATCAGGACTCCAAACAATACTACGACTCTGAAATTGAGTTTCAACACCAGGAGTAACCACTTGAAGATTAACACTCCCACAGCCAAGAATTTTAAGAACAGTCGCCTTACCCTCCTCATCCTGCATGTCTGTGAGTATTTTAGTGTATTTCTGTTCACTCATCAACACTTTAAAAACACTTAACAAAAATTTACTTTTTTCCTGTTCCTTATCATCCCCCGCATCCCCCAGTTTAATCAATTTATGCTTAAATATCTCAGCACCTTCCTTAAACTTAGTCATATTAAGTAAACCAGATTCAGTGGTTTCCAAATCCATTTCAATCTTACGATGTTTAGGGAATAATTCAAAAACAGTTTCACTAATAGTGCTTTTACTTTTACCTGGAGAACCTGTAACAACACTGTTAAGTGGTTTATCAAATATACAAGATAAAGCAATTAAAAAGGCAAGTATTGCTTTTGGTTTTTGACCAACCACTTTAAGGTTCATAACTTCATAAACATATTCTATGAAATTGTTTTGATGTAACAATTCTTTAGCTTCGTTTTGGATGGTATGGTTAAATTTATCATAATCTCCTGCGATTTCAAACCATGATTTTTTATTGGCTTTTCTGTTATGTTGTTCCCATCCTTTGATGGTGGAGTCGATTAGTTGAATGTCATTGGTGGTTAATTCTCCGAACCGGCTTACTATGTATTGCACTTTCCATTCAGGTTGACCTTTTATTCTGGTAGGTATCCCATTCAAAGCCATGATTTTATCAACGAATAATTTAAATAAACCATCCCTTGTTGTGCTACCTATCTTTTGGATAGGTTTAGTATAGGTAAAGCTCTGCTTTGCGGTGTTGTAAATCAAATTATATTGGTAAATATTTTTATCTATTTTTTTCATAGTAATTGTAAAAGGATCATCATTCACTGGGTATTCAACACAAACCTCCTGTTCGGTGTGGTCAAAATAAAGTATGGAGTCTTCATTGCAGGTTATAGTATCATAACCCTTGTTTTTCAAGTGATTTGTTCTTTGGATACTATCCCATAAATTGTTTATATTATTCGCCCCCATTTTTCATCTAGTAATATAGGTAACTTAAATAAATTAGAAGAAAAATAAAAAAAAGTGTGAGGATGGTGATTGGATCCACCACGATCATATAAATTCACATCCTCACATCTATTCTGCTTCCAAAGCATCCAACGCCTGGGAATAAGCTTTGTTGGTTATGTCATTCTTTTCTTTTAAATCTCCAAGTTCATTTATAACATTCTTAACTGTTATGTCCTCATCAAAGTCCCTTAGTCTTTCAACTGCTGTTTTAACCGCACCGCTTTCTTTCATTGCTGTTTTGATTAAGTCTTTGTCATCTTTTGATGCTTTGGTGGGTGGAGTTTCACCTTCATCCTTGAGGTCTTGTCTGCTTGGGATTATAACACCTTTAGTCCCATTAGGGTAGGTGGTTATCCGTAGTTTAACAAATTCACCAACCCAATCATCACTTTCGGTTCCAAAATCCTTAACCAATGTGTTAAAGTTGGGCTTGTTAAGGGTGAATTTATGGTCTATTTCCTCAAATTCCAGGTGCAGTTTGTCAACGGTTTCATCTAATCGGTTTCCATCTTTGTCGAATTTACTAGCAGCTTCCACATAGGCTTCTTTGATTGTGTACCATTTTCCGAGTAGTTTATCTTCTTTGGCGGTTGTTACGTTTATGTAAGGTTTCCCATCTCCGCTTTTCTTATATACATCGAGTGTTGTTACGTCCATTTTTTCACTTCCATTTCCATTTTTATTTAAAACCCCAAATCAGGGGTAAAAACATGTTTACTAATCATATACTCCACTGTGGCTTCTTCCAACTGGTTTTTATCATGGAATCCACATT
>MVQZ01000048.1 GCA_002067565.1 Methanobacterium sp. PtaU1.Bin242
AGTTATTATACCCGTAATAACCCGTATGGCGCCTCTTAATTAATGCACTTCTTAAAAAGCCGCTTATTCAACCATTTGTATATCTATTTTTTAAATAAACCATTCATTTATATCGAACATTGAATAACCGCTTTTATATTAAAACATCTAAATAACACCAATATACATCTAAATTCTCTAATATATCTTTACTACTCCCACAACGTTTTCTACGGGGAGCCACGTGTCTAAACCCTTATAAATTCCATTACTGGTTACTATGGTTTCTCTATTGTCACTCATCAAATAGACCTGTCCATCCTTAATCTGTGACACTCTTTTTACTATAAGCCCATATTCAGGATGGCGGGCCACCACAATATCTCCCACCTTATAATCTTTAGTTTTAAGAACAACGATGTCTTGACCATCTTTTAAAGTGGGAACCATGGATGTTCCACTTACTGATGCAGGCATAGGTAATTGGTCTGTTCCAAACTGTGAATTTATCTTCACATTGGCTGTGTAGTTATATTTCTGGGCAATATCTTTCATATCAGATTTTACACTCTCAACGGTGCTGGTGTCACTTTGAACATCATCTAAAGCTTTGTCATTCATCTCCACCAGCATACTTTGTGGAACACTTTTAAAGAACAGAATTGATGATGCCTGAACTTTTACATCAGTTCCATTGGTTTTCAGGGTTATATCCACATTATTAGATTGTGTGGTGAAAAAAAGATTTGCAGATGCAACAACCACTAAAACCAGCGTTAAAATGATAAGTATGTTTTTTGATTTCAAAATTTATCACCGCCCATCTCCAAATTTGTCCATAAATTTTCTGGTGGTTTCTATATCTAGTTGTCCTGGGGCTGATCCTATATCTAAGGATGCAAAGGTAAGTGGAGAACCGAAAAGTCCTGCTACCACCCGGGTGTATCTACCCAGATCTCCCATGGAAATTCCAATGGTGTTTTTAACCTGAGAAAGCACCTCTAAAACGGTGAGTGTATCCTGCATATTTCTGGGCATCACTGCAAATTTAGCAACATCACCCAGTTTTCTCTCCTGTGAAACTATCATTAATAGTTCCTCTACACTGGGTGTTTTTTCAAAATCATGAAAAGAAACTATACTGGACTTTGCTGCTCTTATAACCTTAGATCTGTATTTATTTTCAGTCTGCAGTTCAATATCAACAAAATCAGCATGTTCTGCTATTTCCACTAAAATTTCAGTCCTATCACTCTCAGAACCCCTGAAAGATCCTCCTTCCTTAAGCATTCTGTTAGTGGCAATTATCCTACAGTTTAAACTGTTCATCCATGTTTTGATACTTTGAGGATCAGGATCCTTTAAAGCATCTATTCTTAACTCTAAAATATCTGCTCCAAGTTTAATAGCTGTATTAGCAGATTTTAAAGCTGAATCCAAATCATTTTCGAATATTGGGATACATATCATTGGTTTAAAATGCAATAGACAACTCTCCATTAATTATTATGCCATTGAATTTGTTAAAAGATCATTACCCAATAGAAACATATCAATTGAATTTGATCTTTTCAGTTATTTCAAGTTAATATAGTTATAGACTTTTAAAATCAATTACAATAAAAATGTTGCCTATAAAAGTATGGAGTATACATAGCTATAGAATAATAACAAAGATAATAATCTCATATCATAAAAATGCCATAAGTTTACAATTCTAATGAATGGAAATTTACTGTGGTTTTATAATGTTAAAATTTTAGAGAGAGTGATAATTTGAAATTAACTTCTATCGGTGCTGACATCTCCAATAACGATGTTTCCTGTAGTTCTAAATTAGTAAGGAATGTAGAAGAAGATATCTCCCAACTAATTGAAGTAGGGGCATTTGAAGCTGCTTTGACCAACGTGACCGGGGATGATCTGGTTATAAGTGCCTTTGTGCCTGATGAAAAGTTGGAAAAAGTAAATGCTGCTATAGTGGATATTCTGCGGGAAAATGCAGAAAATTTGGGAGATGTAGGCGGTATATCCTCCTCACCACAGGATGCAGGTGAAGGTGTATCCTATGCTGAAGCAAATATAAGGCAGGATCGGTATCCTGACGCGATAATAGTGGCCTTTGATACCTATGGTGGAGAATCATTTGTAGGTAAAGTAGCTAATTCCGTAATTCAGGCTGCTCAGGGCATGAATAATGTAACTGACACCGGTGGGGCAATAACCGATGGGGCGCGCCACATACCTGGGGTGGGGTATGTTTCAGATAAAACAGATGATCCTGTGGTTGTGGCAACTATAGAAGATATAGAAAGTATAGGAATTGTCGCCGGGGCCATGATGGGAGCTGCTCTAGGTAATAAGAACGTGTATCTGGTAAAAAGAGGCACCCCTTCCCATGTGATACCGGGAAGTGTTATAATGTCCATTTCAGCTTATATGAATGGTAATGTAATGGATTTAGCCGTTCCCCTATCAAAAAGAATGCAAATTCTAGGGTAATAACTTTCATAAACGTAATTAAGAATTATTTTATAATATCTCAAACATGATTTAACTGTAAATTTACAAACAAAGTTTTAAACCAAACTATACTTCAAAATAAGTATTTCAAAAAGAAATAAAATATCAATATCCAAAAATTACGAATATAATATAATATTTTTCAGGATTAATTATATAAAAAATAAAAATATAAATAAAAAATTCGTCAATAATTTAAAATAATGGAGCTTGAAAATGATAATTCTGGATAAGAACACAAGATGTGTGGTTCAGGGTGTTACTGGGAAGCAGGGATCTTTCCACACTCAGGGAATGCTGGATTATAAAACTAATATCGTAGCCGGAACTTCACCAGGAAAGGGTGGGCAGAAATTTAAAGAAATTAACATATATAACTCTATAAAGGAGGCTAAAGAAGATATGGATGTTAATGCATCCATAATCTTTGTTCCCGCCCCATTTGCCAAGGATGCTGCTTTTGAAGCCATATCACAGCTTGATGTGGTGGTGATAATCACCGAACATATACCAGTACATGATTCCATGCAGATTATGGAGTATGCTCGAAGCCAGAACACCATTGTCATCGGACCCAACACCCCCGGTATAATAACTCCCGGAGTGGGAAAACTGGGGATAATGCCCACCCACATTTTCCGGGAAGGAGATATAGGCGTAGTATCCAGAAGCGGGACTCTCACATATGAGGTAGCTCATCAGATCACTCGTGCTGGAATGGGACAAAGTACCTGTCTGGGAATTGGAGGCGATCCGGTGGTGGGAATGGACTTTGCAGATGTTCTGCAGAAGTTTGAAGAAGATAAAGACACCAAAGCCATGGTTATGATTGGAGAGATCGGAGGCAATGCCGAGGAGAAGGCCGCAGAATACATTGCAGAAAACATTCAAAAACCAGTTATGGCATACATTGC
>MVQZ01000049.1 GCA_002067565.1 Methanobacterium sp. PtaU1.Bin242
ATCTTCACTTTGGGATCAGTTTTACTCTATCTGACACCTTCTACTGGTGATGCTGGTGCCATAGAAATAATTATCTTCAGGATACTTCAGGCTGTGGGCAGCGCCTTTCTGATGGCTAACGGATCAGCAATCTTAGCTGATGCATTCCCTCCCACTGAATTAGGCCGTGCTTTGGGAATAAATATGGTGATGGCCATGTCTGGTCAGTTCATAGGATTATTATTAGGGGGCATATTGGCTGTATTTGATTGGAGGTATGTTTTTCTGGTTAACGTGCCTTTCGGAATCATAGGAACAGTCTGGTCAGTTTTAAAATTTAAAGAAACATCAATAAGAGGGACTATTACCAAAATTGATATCTGGGGAAATTTATTATTCGTTGCCTCCATTACCAGCTTATTAATTGGTGTCACCTATGGTCTCATGCCTTATCAGAACGACCCCATGGGCTGGGGAAATCCCTGGGTTATTTTCGCAATGATCCTTGGTACAGTTTTAATGCCTCTGTTCTTGTGGGTGGAAACGAAAGTGGACGCGCCCATGTTCAAGTTGGAACTATTCCAGGTGAAAATGTTCACTTTCAGCAATCTGGCAGGATTACTCAATGCTCTTGGTAGAGGAGGGATGATGTTCATGCTTATACTACTTCTACAAGGTATATGGCTGCCACTCCACGGATACAGTTATGAATCAACACCATTCTGGGCAGGTGTTTATATGATCCCCTTAATTATAGGAATGAGCATCATGGCCCCGATTTCCGGGATTTTATCTGATAATTATGGACCAAGATGGATAGCAACCGCAGGTATGGTGATCAACACCATTGGCTTCCTGATCCTGGCCTCTTTACCTTACGACTTCAATTATCTGGAGTTCGGATTAACCCTGTTTTTAATGGGATTAGGAGCCGGAATGTTCGCTTCTCCTAACAGTTCATCTATTATGAATTCAGTATCTCCCCAAGACAGAGGAATTGCTTCGGGTATGATGTATACAATAATTAACACTGCTTTCACTGCCAGTATGGCCATATTCTTCACCATAGTGATAATTGGAATAACTGATAGGTTCCCTGAAGCTATAACTTCTTCACTAACCAGTATTGGGGCTGTAAAACTGGCACCGCTCCTCAGTAGCATACCGCCCTCTGGTGCCCTGTTCTCAGCATTACTGGGATACAACCCCGTAGATAGCATTCTATCAGCATTACCAGCCAACGTGGTAGCCATGATACCTGCATCGACTAAAACCATTCTCACTGGAACTACATGGTTCCCCCATACACTGGCTGATGCATTTATGCCCTCTTTAAGAATTGCATTCTACATTGGAGCTCTATTTTCAGCGTTGGCAGCTATATTATCTGCAATGCGTGGTGAAAAATATATACATGGCATGGAAATTAAATCTGAAGATCCTTTGAAAAAATAGACACTGCAAAAGAGAACTAAAAAAGTTTCTCTATATATTTTGTGAATAATTGTATAATGGTCTGTTTGACTGTAATTTAGTATCCTTAAGCTCTTTACCCTTTAATTTTATTATTAGCTAATAAATACGAAATCTATCATTTAGATATAAAATGAAAAGGTTTAAAAAGTATTTTAATTCATATAGCTTTAAAATGCAATAAATAGAAAAATGCACATTAGGGGAAGAATATGGAAGACATTTATGAACGCTCCCTCCAAGGAGATATAACCAGAGAAGATGCCCTAAAACTGGTGGATTCCGGTCCATTTCAGTTGTTTGATGTTGCTGATGAGCTCCGTAGGGAAATCGTGGGTGATGAGGTTACATTTGTGGTTAATCGGAACATAGATATTACAGACAGCTGCATGATTAAGTGTGGCTTTTGCTCCTTTAGGGACAGTATCGGGTATCATCTTACCACAGAAGAAATATTGATGAGCATCAAAGAAGCTAAAGACATGGAAGCTACTGAAATATGTCTATTTGGTGGTGTAACCCCTGAAATGACAGTTGAATATTATTGCAACCTTATCTGCAACATCAAAGAGAATTATGATATCCATCTCCATGCATTATCTCCTGTTGAAGTTTTTCATGCGGCAAAGGCATCTGAAATGACCACAGAAGATGCTTTACGCGCATTTAAAAAGGCAGGACTGGATACACTGACTGGTGCATCGGCTGAGATACTGGTGGATTCAGTCAGAGCAAAAATATGTCCCAATAAAGTTTCAACAACAGAATGGGTGAATATCATAAAAGAAGCCCATAAAATAGGCATTCCCACCACATCAACCATCATGTACGGCACTGTGGAGACCTGGAAAGACCGTATTGATCATCTTTTAATATTGAGGGATACACAGCGGGAAACCCAGGGATTTACAGAACTGGTTCCCATGACCTTCCTAGATAAAAATAACATGTTATGTGCCAAACTGCAGGGCACCAGTGGTATGGATGATATGAAAATGCATGCCATTGCCCGGATCATACTTGGTAAGGAAATACCCAATATACAGGCCTCTTGGATAAAGTTAGGAACCAAACTGGCGCAGATAGCCCTGTGCTGCGGTGCCAATGATCTGGGTGGTACCATGATGGAAGATAAGATATCCATAGCAGCAGGAGCCTCTTATGGCGAGCATTTACCCCGAGAAGATATGCATAGAATTATAACTGAGATAGATCGTGTTCCAGTGGAGCGTGATACGCTTTATCAGCGTGTTTAAATTTATTTAATTGTTATAAATTGGAATTCAAGATTCTTAAATTGGTTTTCTAAAAAACCAATTTCATCAAATATATGTTTCAGGAACGTTTCATCCTTATTCACACCAAACTACCTCTTTTCAATAGATGATCGCATAAGGACTTAGACTTTTAGGAGTGTGAAGATATATGATCATTACTTTAAACCATATTTTTATAAAATTTTGTTAACTCTTTTTTCATGATACTCCTCCTATTGTATAAGGAATATATCCATTATTTATATATCTATTTTTGATATATCTGATTTTGGAATACTTTGTTATATAAAGTTTATGGTATAGAACATGATATAGAAACCAGCAGTTAGACATACACTTCAAGTGTAAAATAGTTCACATAATGTGGAATAGTTTTTTGTATTGACACTAATAAAATAAATTATAAATTATAATATGGAAGGTAGGTCCCATGCCAGGAAAATATAATAAAGATGTTTATTGGGATATCATTGACCGTCAAAAGGGCATCATAAATAAAAAAGAACAGCTTAAACTTAAAAACTCGAAAATAGCAGTAATTGGCTGCGGAGGTATCGGTGGAGCTGCTGTGGAGATGCTGGTCAGGATGGGTGCAGAGAATCTGAAAATAGTGGATAAAGATACCTTTGATATTTCCAACATAAACCGGCAGCTTATGAGCAGCTTTGATGCCATAGATCAACCTAAAACCAGAGTAACAGAAGGAGTACTACGCTCCATAAACCCCT
>MVQZ01000050.1 GCA_002067565.1 Methanobacterium sp. PtaU1.Bin242
TGAAACACTGGGAAAAATTCCTGAAAACAAAGAATCCATGGTGGATTTTGTTTTAGAACTTCAAAATAATGATGGGGGATTTAGAAGATCTATCTATATGGGAATTTCTGAGCTTGAATATACATACAGGGCTTTATACGTGCTAAAAACATTATCATATCTTTAAATTGTTTAATTTAAAAAAATGGAGGATTATTATGGATAGTATAATAGAAGAAGTTTTAATAAGGAAAATTTCAGACAGCAGAGGAAACCCCACCGTAGAAGTGGAGATTATAACAGCAAATGGTTATGGGATCGCAGCAGCGCCCAGTGGTGCCAGTACCGGGGCGCTTGAAGTAACAGCATTTCCAGAGATATGTGTGGATGAATTAATTAAAAAATATAAATCTGAAATAGTTTCTGAGCTTGAAGGACTATCTGCAGAAGATACCAGTATTATCGATAAAACTATGAAAGCTTTAGATGGTACAGAGAATCTTTCAACGTTAGGTGGTAATACTGTGGTTGCAGTTTCCCTGGCGGCGGCAAAAGCGGCATCTTCATCCTATAACATGCCCCTTTACAGATTCCTGGGTGGTAACCTGGTTAATGAAATCCCATACCCACTGGGAAATATGATCAACGGGGGAGCACATGTTGGGAAAACCAAACAGGTGGAAAGTTCCTGGATTGGCGCACCTGACATACAGGAGTTTCTAGTCGTCCCCGTAGGAGCAAACAATATTAAAGAGGCAGTATTTGCAAATTCAGCCGTGCACAAAAGAATTGGAGAGTTAATAAGATCTAAAGATCCGCTATTTACTGGTGGTAAAGGTGATGAGGGTGGTTGGGCTCCGAATCTATCTGATTATGAGGCACTGGAAATTCAGGCAAAGGCCTGTGAAGATGTTGGAGATGAGTTAGGTATTAAAATTAAACCATCACTTGATTTAGCTCCTAGTGGACTCTGGGATGAATCTAAAAAGGTATATGTGTATGGTAGGGAAAAAGTCACCAGAAACACCGGTGAACAGATTGATTTCGTCATGGAAATCATCGATACTTACAACTTGTTCTTTGTGGAAGACCCCTTACATGAAAATGACTTTGAAGGGTTTGCAGAACTCACCAGGAAGGTTGGAGATCGATGTATTATCTGTGGGGACGATATCTTTGTAACCAATGTAGATATACTGGCCAAAGGAATAGAAATGGGTACTGCAAATGCTATTATAATAAAACCCAACCAGATCGGAACTTTAAGCGAGACATATAGGACAGTTAAACTCGCAAAAGACAACAATTACACTCCTGTAGTGTCACATCGCTCTGGTGAAACCACAGATGAAACAATAGCCCATCTAGCGGTGGCCTTCTCCTGTCCTCTTATAAAAACAGGTGCCATAGGTGGTGAAAGAATTGCCAAACTCAACGAACTCATCCGCATCGAGGAAGACATGGCCAACCCAGTTATGGCTAAATTTAAAAAATAATAAATACCAAAGCATTCAGGATAAGAGTACCAAAACATTCAGGATAAGGTGAGTTTTTGAACCTCTGGAAAGATATTAAAACCAAACCATCGCTAAAGACTGTGCATGCGGTTATTGAAACTCTAAAAGGTTCAAAGAACAAATATGAATACAACGTGGATAAAGAGGTATTTGTACTGGAACGGGTTTTGCATTCTCCGTTCCAATATCCCACCGATTATGGTATGATACCCCGGACCATGGGAAATGATGGGAATCCACTGGACATCATGGTGATGATGCGTCAGCCAACCTTCCCTGGATGCATCATAGAATGCAGGCCCATCGGAGTGATGAAGATGACCGATGAAGGAGAAAGAGACGATAAAATATTGGGTGTACCAGTAAATGACCCGAGATTTACCGACATCAATGATATTCAGGATGTTCCACTCGCATTTTTAGAGGAAATAGAACACTTTTTCCGTGAATACAAAAAATTAGAAGGAAAAATCACTGAAATTTTGGGCTGGAAAAATACAGGAAAAGCTTTAGAAGCCATCGACCATTCAATAGAACTTTACAATGAGATGCTGTCCCTGAAAACTCTTTTTCAGTTGAAATAATTAAGATAGGATCATAAATCAATTTAAATGATATTATGAATAATTTTAAAGACTTCATGAACAACAACGCCCTTAAATTCATCATCCTAATAGGGGTGGTGAGTCTCTTTGCGGACATGACCTATGAAGGAGCGCGTAGTATAACAGGACCCTATCTGGCTATTTTAGGGGCAAGTGCAGTTACTGTCGGATTTGTAGCTGGATTTGGAGAATTGGCAGGTTATGTGCTTAGATTCTTCTCAGGACGCTTTATTGATAGTACAGGTAGGTACTGGGCCGTTACTATTGGTGGCTATCTGATTAATCTTATTGCAGTACCTCTTTTGGCTCTGGCTGGAAGTTGGGAGGTAGCTGCAGTATTGATTATAACTGAAAGATTAGGTAAAGGTATCCGAGTGCCCTCCAGAGACGTGATGTTATCCCATGCCTGCAGTCAGGTGGGTCAGGGTTGGGGATTTGGCCTGCATGAAGCGTTGGATCAGATTGGGGCAATACTAGGTCCTTTAATTGTTGCTGCAATACTTTTTTATCATGGAAGTTACCAGCTAGGATTTGCCTTTCTTTTGCTACCTGCTGTGTTAGCCATTTTAGTGTTAGTGATTTCCAGATTTCTTTATCCTCATCCACATGACTTAGAAGTTGAAGTCCCTCAATTAAATACAAAGGGATTTAAAAGGATGTACTGGTTGTACGTTATTGCAGCAGCTTTAATTGCTGCGGGATTCGCTGACTTTGCACTCATTGCGTACCATTTCCAGAAGGTGGGTATTGTTTCTGCAGCTATGATACCTATTTTCTATGCATTGGCCATGGGTACAGATGGAATTTCGGCTTTGATATTCGGAAAACTTTTCGATAAGGTAGGCTTATCCATCATGATCGTTGTGGCTTTAATATCCTCACTCTTTGCACCCTTAGTATTTTTAGGTGGATTCTACATGGCTTTCATGGGAATGGTAATTTGGGGAGTGAGTATGGGTGCCCAGGAATCTATAATGAGGTCTTCAGTTGCAGTCATGTCTACTGTTAAAAGACGTGGCTCTGCTTATGGTGTTTTTCAAACCATTTATGGTGTTTCATGGTTTGCTGGAAGCTTATTCATGGGTGCGTTATATGATTTTTCCGTAACTTATTTGGTGGTCTTCTCTGTCTTGATACAACTTATATCGATTCCTGTTTTTATTTCAATGTTAAGAATACGGAATCGAAAAGGAGAGAACATCTGACAAGATATGTATATATACATGATGGAGATTAATAAATGAAGATTAATTGGGAAAAAATCCCCAAGACTCAAGAGGAAATCATTGTAACTGAGTATATTGAAGGCAAAATTAACATTCTTGAACGTTTACTTGACGTGTACACAAAAGAGCATTTATTAACCATTTCTTTCACGCCCCCTCCTTTAAAAGGTAATTACTACACGTATGAAATAAAATTTCATAGACACGGCCAGAAATATCTAATCAATGTATGGAAAGGAATACGAACCGGCGATGCCTTGCCGATTTTATATGGATATCTCCAATGATTCAAAAATGTAGAATCCCTATTTACTGTGTTCAAAATCATAGCAATTAGGTGATAAGAAAAATTGGATACTGTAAAACAGGATGAATCAACACACGTAATAGTAGTAACCAGGTCGGCAGAGATGAGAGGGCCCCAGGCAGATAGTGTAAATGTAAACAATGATTTACTGCGATGATATTTTCTATACATAAAGTTAATTATGGTTTAGATGTCCAAATTATTAAAATAATTAAAGGTGGACTTTAAGTAAAGTTTGATTAATTCAAGAAATATTTGAAAATTAAGAGGTATGAAATACATGAATTTATGGAAAGAAATACCAACCGGACCATCGGTCCCAGAGGTAATATATGCAGTAATTGAAATACCAAAAGGTTCCAGGAACAAATACGAATACGATAAGGAATTG
>MVQZ01000051.1 GCA_002067565.1 Methanobacterium sp. PtaU1.Bin242
AGTATAAAATGTACTCCGTAATGATAGAAGATGTTATATTGCCTGGTACGGCAGGTACTTCTATACCTAATACCAATAAAGTCATGGATATGGCAAATATACCATCTGCTAGTGTTTCAAGTCTATTAGTAGGGATAAAAGGTATGGGTGGAGTTTTTTCTGTTGACATTTATTTAAACCTTATTTTAAATCACGCCCTTTGTACTGGGAATTGATTCATGGGTAATTCTTGTTGCTTCATGTAATGCACGGGATAGAGCTTTAAAGAGTGCTTCTATCTGATGATGGTCGTTTTCTCCTTCACATTTAGCATGTAGATTCATTTTCCCTGAACTGGCCAGAGATTCTAAGAAATGTCCTACATTTTCTGTACTTAGCTCTCCTACTTTACTCTTTTTAAATGGCAGATCCAGCACTGTATAACTTCTTCCTGAAAGATCAACGGCCACCATAGCTAAAGACTCATCCATAGGTACCAGAGCATGTGCCATCCTTTTAATGCCTTTTTTATCACCAAGGGCCTCTTTAAAAACTTCTCCCAGGAGTATTCCTACATCTTCCACTGTGTGATGGTCATCCACCCCTAAATCTCCTTTTGCCTTAATATTTAAGTCAAACATTCCATGTTTGGCAAATGAGTCTAACATATGGTCGAAAAAATCTATTCCTGTGTTTATCTGGAACTGACCATTTCCGTCTAGGTCAAGAGTAATTTCAATTTCTGTTTCATTCGTTTTTCTCTGTGATGTTTTCTTTCTTTTCATCTGTAACATCCCTTATAACTGTTATGGCCCCCTCAGGACATGCTGATGCACATAATGTACATAAATGACAGTATCTAAGATTTCCTGCCTTTGCTTTATCATTTATTTTCCAAATTATTGCTCCTTTAGGACATGCTTCTTTACATTTTCCACAACTGGTACATTTCTCTTTATCAATATCTATCTTCATATACAACTCCATATTATTATAACTTATAAGTTATAATAATTAAAATCTGATTTTTTAAATATCAAATTGGCGATTTTAGAGAAATTGAAGCCTTTAAACTCTCTAGATAATTATAATTTATAAGTCATAACTTCTTAGTTATAACTTGTAACATCTAACTGATAACTTATACTTTCTAATTTATAAGTCATAACTTCTTAGTTATAACTTGCAACATCTAACTGATAACTTATATCCTATAACTTATAAGTATTAACTTATAACTTATAATCATATTATAATTTTATAACCGGCACAGAAGCTGCTTTGAAACCAATAAAAACATTTTTACCAAGGGTTAAATTTAATTCTTCTCTTGAAAATTCAGTAATATCTGCTAATAGACTAATTCTTTCAGTTAAAGATATTCTAAGTCTCACCATTTCATTTTGAAAGCCCATTTCGATTATTTTACCTTCAAATATATTTCTAACACTTGATTCCTGCGGTTTCAACATTATAAATATTTCTTCAGGACTAATTAACAATAAAACTTCGTCTCCAACCTTAATATCTTCTATTATTGGAAGTACGATGGTTTTTTCATCCAAATCCACATTCATAACTCTGCCATCTCTATCAATATTTAATACACGACCTTCTAATTCATTGAGGTCAGAATGTTTTTTTATAATACTATTAAACTTAGCATATTCTTTAGTTACCATTTTTCCCATATTAGTTAGCTTACTTCCGCCGCCACCGCCAGCCCCACCTCTTTTCGTTGCAACAATCTTTGAATCAAGCTGATTTTCAATTGTTTCTATATATTTTAAGGCTGTTCTGTAGGGAATGCCTGTTTTTTTAGAGGCTCTGGTGATAGAACCATATTCTTTAATATATTTTAAAAGAAGATATTTTTTGTAGTCCAAAATTATGGATTTGTTTCCAATATGTAACTGACATTCAGGACTGTCACTTGAACTACTCATTTCTACATCCCCATAAACTGATCATGTTTTATATTCTTTAGATCATTAATTTGTGTCATAAAATTAAATTTAATCTTTTTCCAATTCAAAGTTTTCCAGAAACAATGCGAATCTTTTTATAGTTTTCCTCAGACTTTTAAATCCTTCTTCATCTTCTTTAACCCCTTGAAGAGTGTCCTGAGACCAGAAATTCGCACCTAGATTAGCTCCAAAGGCCCCACCACTTACTGGAATAGCCCCGGTAAGGATATAGAATGTCATTATTTGTTGTATGGCAAGCTCCTGCCCACCTATTCTATCTCCACCAACAGCAATGGCCATTCCTACCTTGAAACGCAAAAAATCATAGTCAACAGCACCTAAAGCACGGCAACGATCCATTATTGACTTAAGCTGGGCGCTCAGACCCCCATTATAGACGGGAGTGGCCATTATTATTCCTTCTGCATCTTTAATCGATGGATAAATTTCGTACATGTCATCTTTCATTATGCAATGTCCCTCGCGAATGCAGTAATCACAATGTTTACAGGGACTTATATTTTTGCCTCTAACACCAAAAAATTCGGTTTCAAAATTTTTTTCTTCTAACAGTTGCAATGCTTCTCTTAAGACATAATCGGTGGCCTGCTTTCTCGGACTTCCGCATATTCCTAGTACAACCATGTAAATAACTCCACTTATGTTACATATTAATTAATCAAATTTGCTTGGATGGTAACTTCCCCAGATTAATTCATATATATCGTCTTGAAGATAGTATCTAAAAAAATATTTTTTCATATAAAGAGGTTTGAGTTATTCTAACACAAATACCTATCTAATTAGAGTTAGGGATAATATGAATTCATTATCCACAATAAAGTATGAGCATAGATCAAATATTTCTACTCTCTGAAAAAAAAGGATAAAATGAAATAAAAAAAGGCAATGTTGGTCTAACGTTATTTAGTTCCTTAATTTTATATTAACCTTTGCTAGGGTCAATATCAATGGATTCGTCCTCATCTAGGGCCAGTCTCATGGTATCTGGGTCTTGAGGCATATATTTCAGGAAATCATCAGTTGCTCGGCGTGCATCTCTGGATCCAATAATGTAACGCCCTACGACTATAATATCTGCTCCACTGCCTAGGGCTTGGTCTACCTTATCTGGTGTTATTCCTCCAGCAACTGCCACCAGTTTTCCTTTACCGATAATTTCTTTGATCTCTTTTATATTACCCCATTCTGTTACATCACCTATTATCTCACCTTTTTCGGCTTTATGAGTTTCCAAATCAACATTTCTGTGCAGAAGAACTATGTCTGGTTTGTATTTAAGGGCTTTCAGTTTTTCTACAAAGTTTTCCACGTTCATCATATCCAGTATGGAGTAGATGCCCTGTTTAGATGCTTCATGAACTGCCTTTTGGATGGATTCCAGGGTTCCTAATCCGGAAATGGCTACTGCATCTGCAGTTTCATCTGCAGCTATTTTAACCTCAATTCTTCCAACATCCAGGGTTTTAAGGTCTGCGATGATAAAAGCATCTTTTCTTAGCTCACGTATCTTGCTGATAATTCCCACACCAAATTTTTTAACCAACGGGGTACCTGCTTCTATGAGTATTCTTTCTCTGTTGGGCAGGCTGTCTATTATGCGTTCCATGTCCTCCATATTATCCAAATCAAGGGCCACTTGTAAATAAGGAGGATTCCATAATCTTACCACCTTAAAACCCATTATGGGATGTAATCCTCTGTCTTTTTCCGCCAAAACTTTATTAATTGACGGATATTTGTCCATAGCTCTTCTTATAGCCAATTTAGTCGCTCCATAGTTGTACTGATAGATTTTACGATAATCCTCTGCATCAGGATGTATGAACACATTAACCAGGATCACCATGTTTTCAGCATCATCTTTATTTATGATCCCTTCTGCCACTGCATCGGAAACAGCACGACCTACAGCGGTCTGTGCCGGGCCGAATATTTTATCCGCATCTTTCAAGCCGCTTACAGTTACCTTAGGTACGATTAAAGTAGCTGGTTTGGTGAGTAGATTAGGTCTTATAACCGTTAAAAGTGGTGTGTGTCCTATAGAAAGACCAGTCATGTTTTCCACAAAGGCTGCGCCAACAGGACCTTCTTTATCTCCTATTACTAAATCAATATGGGCGATTTCATTGCCACTTCCTATTAAAGCTTCCCCTATCTTATACATTGTTTATTATCCTCCAGAATATAGCTAATTAGAGTTACAATTAATGTTATTGGGATTACAATATAAATAAATTTCTTATCATAAAGTGTTAAGACTAATTCAAATATGGAATAATTTTTAAAAAAATTCATGAGATACATAAAATAAATAATTCCTGATAATTTAAATAAATATTATATTTGCAATAATGAATATAAAAAAAAAGAATTTATAAACAGTTAGAATTCTACTAACTGTTTTTGGAAATCTGTTTAGTTAAAACTTGCGTTTAATGCTTTAACCACTTGTAGTGCGTAGTTGTACAATACTTCCTGGTAGTTGTCCACGTTCTGATAGACTTCGTAGATTACAGCAGGTATTCCTTTTTTGGCTATAGGTATTGTCACATAGTTGGGACTGGTACCGTCAGCAACCTGATAATATTTCAGGAAGTCTGTATTGGCGATTAACTTATTGGCGTAGCTTTTGGACTGTGCACCGTTACTTGGTGCGAATACAAAGTTATCCTGTAATTCTCCACCGTTGTAATAGAATCCTCTGTTAGAGTGGACATCTAATGCCAGTTTGAAAGATGTATCTATGTTAGGAACAACATATTTGTTGGCCAGATTCTGTCCTTGTGTTCTGCTGGTTGTGTAATCAGTGGCGTTGTAAACTCGTACCTGATATACCCAGATCTGTATATTATCCAAGGTGGATGCCAAGGCTTTTATCGCATTTAACACGGCTAAATGGGCCTGTCCCTCCTGTGGATGGACTCCAATAATCACAGCAACTTTATTAGTTCCTGTACCAAATGGACCCAGTTTCTGTACAAAACCATATGAATTCTGCCCTAACATGGTTGTGGTGTAATTGGTATTATTTCCAGGTGTTGGTGTAGGTGTTGGTGCGATGGTTCCCCAGGCTTTTACAGAAACACTGTTAGGAAGAGCTTTGTTGGTGTTGTAATAGTTCATTATTTTGCTGTACATGTATACCATTGATTCATAGCGCATTTTTCCTAGTGAAGTGGTTACATAATTGGGTAGTCTACCATTTTTATCAACAAACGTTTTCACGCTTTTAGCCAGACTTAAATACTCTGATTTAGCGATA
>MVQZ01000052.1 GCA_002067565.1 Methanobacterium sp. PtaU1.Bin242
GAGCAAAGAGACACCCCAAAAAATTTTTTTAAATATTTATACCTATTTCTTAATTATTTATAATTATAATTATTTGTAATACATGATTATATATAAGTTTTTGCTTTCATGCCTTATTTTTTAATTCTTCAAGTTCTGATTGCACGTTCTGGAGTAATACTTTCATCTCTCCCATCTGATTCTGGTATAACTCATTATCAGACAACATTTCATGGAGAACTTTCTTATAATTTTATAATTTCATCTTAATTTCTGGTTCCAAAATTATTGAAGATAAAATAGGGTAATTAACTAAAGTAATGAAAAATACAATCGAAGCATTAAACCACACATTCAAAATGAATATACTAACCCTAATAAATTTGGATTGCTATAAAAGATTAACAAAAATTTATTATCAATAAAATCTCCAAATTAAATATAAAAAAATGGATTGGGTTAATGAATTTTATGAAAAATTCTAAAGAAAAAAACAATACTGATTATGAGTTAGCCGCCTTACTTCTCATGTCTCAACTAATTACAGGCAAATGGAAAATCCCCATTTTATGGTACTTAGGTCAAGGTCCTAAAGGGTTTAATGAGTTACATAGATTATTTATTCATACTTCTAGTAGTATATTTACCCGACAAATTCAAGATTTACAGAAGGAAGGGTTAATAAAAAGAGAAATATGCAATGAAGCCCCATTTAGAGTAAGATATTCTTTAACAGAAATTGGTGAAAAACTGATCTCGGTTTTCTATTCGATGATAGAATGGTCTGATGAATATATTAAAAATCAAAAAGAAGATGGAGTTTCAAATATTTATTTTATTAAACATTCATTTATTACAGACAAATACAAGGCATATGAAGGCTTTACTATAAGGCCTAAAAATAAACAACTCAAATATAACTGAATCAATATAGCCATATTATCCTATTTTTTTAATTTAATGATTCTATTTTTAGAAGTAACTACTAAAAAAGTATCTTACTATTTTAAATTATGTTATGTCCTATTCAGTTCTGTCTGAGATTGATGCAAATATGTTATCTCACAGTAAAGGGTCAAAATTCAGTGCTAAAGATATTAAATTGAGTTAAAAGGAGTATTAAAACTTAATTTAAATATTACTTCGATATACGTGTAAATTCATACTGATATTATGATGATTAATATCAGTTTAGAAACCCATAATTTAGGAATATTGGAGGTTTTGATAAAATGAAAATGGCAATAATTGGAGGAACCGGCGGACAGGGATTAGGAATCGCCATACGCTTTGTACAAGCAGGAGAAAATGTCATAATAGGATCAAGAACAGTTGAAAAAGCCCAAGCAGCAGTTGATAAAATCAAAGAACTTCTAAAAAAAGACGAAATACCAAATCTCAAAGCAGCAGAAAACCCTGACGCTGCAAAAGAATCAGACATATTGGTTTTAACTGTACCACTGGCCGCCCAAAGAGCAACCCTATTATCAATTAAGGAAGGGGCAGCCGGGAAAATCTTAATGGATGCCACTGGGCCACTAGAAACTGCAATTGGTGGATCACCCACCAGATGTCTATACTTACCTGAAGGAGCAGCCTCAGAGAGAGCCCAAAAAATCGTGCCAGAAACCAGCGTAATCTGTGCTTTCAATAATATAAGCAGCGGAGCCTTAATGAACTTCACAGAACCCATAGACTGTGACTGTCTAATCTCCGGAGACAATCAGGAAGCCAAAATAACAGCCGCCAAAATAATCGAACAGATACCAGGAGTACAAGTAGTAGACTGCGGACCACTAGAAAGAGCCCAAATCATCGAAAAAATAACCCCACTACTCATCGGCCTGAACATCAAAAAAACCTGCAAAGACGCAGGAATACGAATAACAGGCATAGACCCAGAATGTAGAATATACTGACCCCAAAGACACCCCTAAAAGTTTAGTGGATCTTTAATTTGGTGAGTTAAAGAAGAATAGGGCATCAAAAATTAACTATTCGCTCAAAACACCTCTGGATGTCCATCTTTTTTAACCCAGAACTTTTATGAACAGATTAGTCCAAGGATATTGAAAATATGGATAAAACAGTTAAGGATGAACTTCTGGAATTAAAAGGGAATGAATATAATTCTCTTTTAATTAATTCTGCGAATTTAGTCGGTGAACATAAACATCCAGTCAATATAGTGGGTATCATAGGCTGCGGTGCCATAGCCAAAATAATCACTGATTATGCAGTGGCGGGGAATTTGGGTGTTGAAACGAATTTTTTTTATGATCAGAACCTGAAAAAAGCGAAGAAACTGGCAGCACAGGTAGATGGTGTGGCTGTCAGGGATGTTAAAGACATGCTGGGCCACGTAGATCTGGTGGTCGAAGCAGCATCACCCCCTGCAGTGGTAGATTTAGTCCCCACCGTTTTACAAGCGGGGAAAGATGTTATGATCATGAGTTTAGGTGCCTTAATGGATTTCCATCTTAAAGATTATCTGGAAGATTTGGCTCGACAAAATAATGCCCATGTATACTTACCTTCAGGGGCTCTTGCCGGTTTAGATGGTGTAAGATCCGCAGCTGTAGGAGAAATTATGGAAGTGAGCCTGGTCACCAGGAAAAACCCCCTGTCATTCGGAATTAAAACAGACCAGGAAACCGTATTATTTGAGGGAAAAGCAGGAGATGCTGTTCGGAAATTTCCGGCAAATATCAATGTGGCCGCTGCATTAAGCATAGCCTGTGGCAGGGAAGCAGAAGTGAAGATCATAGCAGATCCCTCAGTGGACTACAACTGTCACCAGGTGCATGTAGTGGGGGATTTTGGTGAGATCAAAACGACTACCCAGAACCGTAGCTGCGTCACCAATCCCAAAACCAGCGTTTTAGCAGCTTACTCAGCCATCAAGCTTCTTAAAAGATTTAATCAGACTTTGAAGGTAGGAACCTAAACTATAACCATATCTAGTCAGTAAGTATTGGATTATTCGGAAAACCCATTAGTATTTGAAGAGAATTTTGGGATAAAGAATCAAATAATGGTTTAAAAATTAATAATCGGTTTTAAAACCCTTAATCCAACTTTTACTAAAAAATAGTGAGAATTTAATCTCATTTAATAATTTAAAATTAAATGATAAAAAAAATGGAGATGAAATAAATATGGCTAAATTAGAAGGAAAAGTGGCAATTATAACTGGCGGAACCTCTGGTATTGGCACAGCTTCTGCAGAACTATTTGCCACTGAAGGCGCTAAAGTTGTAGTTGTTGGAAGAAACCAAGAACGTGGTCAAAAAGTTGTTGATGAAATTAAAGAAAAAGGGGGAGAAGCGATCTTTTTCCAGGCTGATATGAACAATTCAGAGGATTTAGATGCACTGCTGAAAACAACCATTGACACCTATGGAAAACTTGATATTCTTTTCAATAATGCAGGAGTGGTGATTTCAGGACCATTAGAAAGCTTTAAAGATGAAGATTGGGATTTTGTATTGAAGACCAATTTGAGAGCACCATACATAATGAGCAAAAAAGCAATTCCTTATCTGAGAGAAACAAAAGGAAATATACTCAATACCGCTTCAATGGCAGGACTGAGATCACATTCAAATGGTTATGCATATAACACTTCAAAAAGTGGCTTAATTATGCTTACACAAGTCATAGCCCGAGATTTTGCACCAGAAGGCATTCGATGCAATGCAATTTGTCCAGGAATCACTCAAACACCTATTCTAGGTACAGTAAAAGAAAACGAAGTGGCTGCTATATGCTCTACCATACCTTTACAAAGAATGTGTGACCCAATGGAAATTGCGAAAGCCGCAGTATTTTTGGTCTCTGACGATGCTTCCTATATCACAGGAGCAGCCTTACCTGTAGATGGTGGAGTAACCATTTAGAACTCAATAGCAACAGAATATATCATATGAGGTGAAAAAATGAAATTAGAAAATAAAGTAGCATTGGTTACTGGTGCTAGTGCGGGGATGGGAAATTCAATTGGTAAACTTTTTGCAAAAGAAGGAGCATCTGTAGTTTTAATTGCAAGGAGAAAAGAAAAATTAGAAGAGTTGGTCAAGCAGATAAAAGATGACGGTGGAAAAGCCATTGCTGTAGCTGGAGATGTTACTAATGAAGAAGATGTTCAAAATGCTGTAAAAACCGCTGTAGATGAATATGGTAAATTGGACATAGTAATAAACAACGCAGGAATGTTAGATAAAATGGATCCAGTTGCAGATATGTCTGATGATATTTGGGATGCAGTTATCAATGTTAACTTAACAGGACCAATGCGAGTATTCAGAAGTGCTATTCCTGTAATGGAAAAAAATGGAGGGGGTTCATTTGTAACAATAGCCTCTGTTGCAGGTTTGTTTGCAGCTAGAGGTGGACCAGCTTACACAGCATCAAAACATGGTGTTTTAGGATTGGCAAAAAATGTTGCATTCATGTATGCCAAAAAGAACATAAGATCTAATGTTATAGCACCAGGAACCGTTGTTACCGATATGGTTGTTAATGTAGAAAAAACTTGTAACACAGAAGGACTTGGTATCTGCTCATCAGGCACTGTTAATATTCCAAGACCAGGCGAACCTGATGAAGTAGCCAATATAGCTCTGTTTTTAGCTTCAGACGATGCTAGTATAATTAACGGTGCGGTTGTTACAGCTGACACAGGATGGACTGCGTATTAATTAAGGATTTCAGCGATTAGGGCATCTAAAATGATTATCGCTCAAATGTATCATGATGCCCTATATCACATTAAATAATGTAGTATCATTAATTAAAAAACGTTACTATAAGATTAGACGGAGTTGAAGAAAATCAATATTTTAGAAGATCTGCAAGAAATTGAGCGACTTAGGAAGAAGAAAATGCATGATATTGAATCACAAATAGGGGATATGCAGGAAATTGCAGATTTATTGGTATAGTATTTGTCTTGTTTTTTTATTTGCTATATAAAGATACGAAGAATTCTTTATAATTACTCTTTATCTAAATTATAAATTTTAACTGAAAATAAAAAAAATCAAAGATCACGGAAAAAACCCGATCAAACTGTAAAATGAAGGTGAACAATGATGAAAGTTGCCCATACCATCTGCCCATCCTGCAGTGTAGGATGTGGTGTGAATCTGATTATTAAAGACAACGAAGCAGTGGGGACCTACCCCTATAAAAGACATCCCCTAAATGAAGGAAAAACATGTAGAAAAGGAAGAGAATGCTTTAAAATAGTGATGGAAAACCGTTTGAAAGAACCATTATTGAGAGGAAATGGTCTTAAACAGTCAAGCTGGGACGCTGCCTTAGATGCTGTAGTTTCCCAGATAAAATTACACCCCGCCCCTGAAGTAGGGATCATCATCTCTGGAAAGTGCACCAATGAGGAATATGAAACCTTGAAAAAATTCTCAAAAAATTTGGGAGTAGAGAATATAGGATGCCACACAGGAAGTGTTCCCTCAGTTGACCTGGGAACAGCCACCCTTGATGATGTGGAAAACTCTGAATTTATACTGATTATAGGTGATGTCATAAAAGAAACACCTCTTCTAGGTAGATGGATTATTTTGGCCAAGGAAAATGGTGCAGAAATATTTGCAATTGATAAACCAGATGAAACCCTAACCGGAGTCAATTCTCACCAATATCAGCAGGTTGAATCAATATCATCCATCATAGATGAAATTGATAGTACAGTCCTGGAAAAA
>MVQZ01000053.1 GCA_002067565.1 Methanobacterium sp. PtaU1.Bin242
CCGGATAGACTTCAAACTCAAAGACAAAGTAGGTGGTGCCATCAGCGTAGGGGCATCCCGTAACGGGGGCCAGGAGACAACTATCACCTCCATACACCAATTCTTCTTCATCCAGGATATGATAATAGTGGGTGACGGAGCACCCCTGGGCCATTACGGAGGAGCAGGAGTAAGCGGTGCTGCAGGAGATGCCTCACAGGATGATGTGGGTCTGGAGACTTCCGTCAATCTGGGTAAAAGGGTGGCTGAACTGGCCTTGAAGTTGAATCCTTGATTTGAAAATGGATTTATCTCTAATTCAAGGAAGATTTACATTCTCTTAAGAACAGTATCCCTAAGATTTAATAGAAATAATTATAATAATATTATTTAATCAATAGAATGGAACAAACAATGCAAAATGAAATAGAAGATGTTAAAAAGAAGATTGCTCCAATCTTAAAACATCATGGGATAAAAAAGGCTGTTTTGGATCAGTAGTTCGCGGAGAACTAACTGGAGAAAGTGATATTGATATTCTGGTGGAAATAGACAAGGATATCAGTTTACTGGATTTTGTTGGGATCAAACTCGAAATCGAAGAAAAATTGGGAAGGAAAGTGGATTTAGTAGAGTACAGTACAATTAAACCTCTTTTAAAGGAGAATATACTTAAAGAAGAGGTGGGCAATTCTTTGAAAAAAGAGAATATGGTTTATATCAATGATACTGGAAAGTATTGATAAAATCGAAGAATATGTTGATAATCTTTCAGAAGAAGAATTTAACACCAATACTTTAATTCAAGATGCGGTTTTTAGAAGGTTAATGATAATTGGTGAAGCAGTTAAAAACATTCCAATACAAGTTAAAGAAAAACATCCTGAAATACCATGGAAAAACATTGCAGGAATGAGGGATGTTATCACACATCAATATGCTGGTGTTAAATTAAAAAGAATATGGTCTGTTATTGAAAAGAATCTTCCAACTTTAAAAATAAATATTCAGAAAATAAAAGATGATTGAATAGAAATTCATTCTTATTTTATCTAATTTGATTAGAGTTTACACTAATTTGATTAGAGTTTACACTAAATTTTTATTTTATACAGATGATAATAATTTCCATGCTCAAATTCAGATTTCGGAGAATCCATATGCCTGGTGAACCCCTAAAAAAACAGGACACCCCTAAGTTATTAGCCCAGGTAGAGGAGGATATCTGGGTGATAATACCAGCATACAACGAGGAGAACATAATCGGCGACGTATTAAAGGAGCTCTTCAGCAGGGGCCTGAAACTGGTGATAATCGATGACGGTTCCACTGACAGGACCTATGAGATAGCCAGAGCTATCGTGAAGGATAATCCTGGAAGAGGATACTTATACCACCACCCCATAAACAGGGGATTAGGTGCCACCCTTAAAACAGGCATAGAAGCCTGTTTAGCCAAGGGTGCCGATATCATGGTGACCTTCGATGCTGATGGCCAGCACAACCCGGATGATATTCTGCCGGTCTCTCAGCCCATAATTGAAGGACAGGCGGATGTGGTGATAGGAGTCAGGGATTTTGATGACATGCCACGGGTGAAGAAGATCTCCAATCAGCTCATGAACATCATCACCTGGATATTCTACGGAGCCCATGTCCAGGATTCCCAGTCGGGTTTACGGGCGTTTAACCGGAAAGCGGCAATAGCATTGGATGTTGTATCACGTGAATATGGTATTTCCTCAGAGATAATCCGGGAGATCAAACACAAGGAACTTAGGATGGAAGAGGTTCCCATAGAAACCATATACACCGAATACGCCCTGGCAAAGGGTACCAACCTGAAAGTGGGTATTAAGATACTGGTGAAGATGATAAGGGATGTTTTTAAATAATTGATGAATAAAAAGAGAGGTTAAGAAGATGGCGATGATGTTATATCAGTATATTGGTTTGGTTATTGGAATAGTGGGCATAGTCTACACATTTATGAGGTTCAGGGAAAATAAGATGTCCCTGGGAATGCTGTTTCTCTGGAACATCGTCTGGATAGTTCTCATAGTTCTTTCCATCTTTCCTGAGGCCACAGTATACTTCGCCAACTTAACCGGTATAGGCCGGGGACTGGATGTGATACTGATACTGGGTCTCATAGGCTGTTACTACCTCATTTTCAGGATATATAACATGATAGAGAATATTGAACAGGAGATAACCCATATCGCCCGGGAGATAGCTCTCCAGAGGGAAAATGCAGATCTGGATGAAAAAGAGGATGAAGAGGATTAATCAAAGAAGAAGAGGATTAACATTAACCTGTCATTTATTTTGAAACCTCTTCATATACATTCCAGGTTTCCTTTGCAGTCTGCCTCCAACTAAATAATTCCGCCCTTTCTAAACTTTTTTTACTTAATTCTGTTTTAAAACCGTCGTTGGATAATATACGGTGCATTTCATCTGCTAACGCTTTATCATCGTAAGGATCAACCGTAACCCCGGCATCTCCAACAACTTCCGGCAGAGAAGATGTGTTAGATGTGATAACAGGACACCCGCAGGCCATGGCCTCCAGGGGCGGTAATCCAAAACCCTCATAGATAGATGGAAATACGAAGAGGTCCGCAGCGTTGTATATTTTCACCAAGTCTTCATCGGGAACATAACCCGTGAAAATCACATCCTTCTTTAGGTCGAGTTCCTCCATTGTACTGAAAATTTTATTGTACTTCCAGCCAATCTTACCTACAATCACCAGTTTATGATGATTTCCGGTTTTTTTAAGTCTGTAAAATGCTTTAAGAACATTTGGTAGGTTTTTTCTTTTTTCTAAAGTCCCTACACTTAATATGAATGGAAATTCTATCCCATACTTATCTTTTAAATGGTTTTTCATTTCTTCTTTAATTTTTTCTGGCTTGAAGATCTCATCGGCAGCTTCATAAATTACTCTAATCTTCTCTTCAGGGATGCCCAGATATTTTATGCAATCCATTTTCGTATGATTTGAAATAGCGATTATAGCATCAGCCCTGTTTTTGATGAGGTCCAAGGTTGTTTTCCATAACCAGAAAAATTGTTTATCATCAATTGTTTCGGGGTAGATCTGAGGAATCAGGTCGTGTATCGTCAACACCTTTCCTGTGCCAGAATTCAGATAGAACGGTGTTATCTGACTGAAATAGTGTGCGGTTGCATGTACAACATCTAAATCTGCTTTATTAATAGCATAAGGAAGTCCTATGGGAGATTTTAATATCTTCGGCATATTTGGAAGTATAACCTCATTTGTTACTCCACTTAGCTCATCATCAGTTTTTTCATGGCGGATCAGGTATATTTCATATGATTTTCCAATTTCAGCCATACCTGTAATGAGACTGGTAAGGTAATTTTCCAGGCCCGTTCTTTGCGAGTTCAATGTCCAGGGGAGAATGCCTATTTTCATTTGGGAACCCTTCTAAGCAAGATCGTGTTACTTCTGTATGATATTTCTAATTAAAACAATATCATCTTCATCCAATGTTCTGGTGATGAATATAACTCCGAGATATATGATTGAAGATGCTAAGAGTAAAATAAACAGGTTTAGATAGCTGAAATAAATGATAAATAGGGACATAGCCAAGCCCGATACTAAAATCTTAGGTAGATCCTTTACCAGTGGACTGACACTGGTGTATCGATATTTATGCACCACATACACCAGAATCGGTAAAATCATTAACTCTGTAAATACGGTAGCAAAACTAGAGCCGACATAACTAAATTCTGGTATTAACACAAGATTAAGCACAATATTTACGACTGCACCAACCGCTGCTACCTTACTAACAACTACCTGTTGGTCGATGGACCCTAAAAAATTACCAGAGATGTTATTGATGAACATGAAAACCACGGTCCAGATCAAGATTTGGAGTGCAACGATGGATGGCATGAAATCAGGACCATAGATGAGTAAAATAATTTTATCAGCGACTAAAGTTCCAAATATCGCAATGGGAATACTTATAATTAACATATACTTGAATGACCGCTCATATGCATATTTCAGCGACTCTCTGGATGTTTTATAGAAGCTTGAAAGTACTGGGAAGATAGAAACTATGAAAAGAGATTGAAAGGAAAGGAAAAGAAAAATAACTTTATACGATGCATTATACCAACCCACCACCTCATTTCCAGCCATGACGGAAAGCATAACCGAGTCGATCCAGTAATAAATGGTAACGAAGATACCGGTGATCCCGAAGGGAATAGCGCCTTTTAATAGTTTACCCCAAAATACACGGTCAACTTCAACTGGTGGCAGGGAGAATTTCCAGATATAGATAAGCAGGGAATAGATCAATGAAATTAAACTGGTGATGAAGTATACGAAGGAGAATCCAACAACATCCAGTGACATGGCTATTGCTATGAATACACCGGAAAACATCAAAACAGCATTCAAAATTTGTCCGAGTCCCTGGAATTCCATTTTTTCATGGGCCTGGAAGATAGAAAAGATAAAACTAGCAATTGAACCAAAAATAGTGGACAAGGCAATGAAATAAACTACGGTAATGGTCTCGGACGGATAATTTAGAAGATTAACGGCTAATGCTATCAAACCAAATGAAACAACTGCCAATATTACTTTAATTACCAGACCGTTGCCCAAATACTTTGGTCCTAAAGATCTATCTCTAGCCACATCTCTAACAGTTAAGGTGCTTATACCTAGGTCTGTGAGAATGGTGAAAATTCCAACGATTGCAATGGCAAAGGACAGAATACCAAAACCTTCAGCTCCCAAGTAACGGGCAATATAGATGGTATAAAAAAATACCAGGACATAACTAATTATTTGAGCAATCGACAATATCCCGGTATTTTTCAAGATTCTTTGAGCAACGTTCATTTTAAACTCCAAATTTAAGGGTCACGATGTATTATGGGATGTTTTAGATTTATCCTAAACTTCTTTATACACATTCATCGTTTCTAAGGCACATTTTTTCCAAGTAAATTCCTTAGATCTGTTTAAACCTTTTTTAACCATCTCTATCCTTAGATCAAGATTACTTAAGATGGCATTCATAGCATCTTTTAGGCCTTGTATATCATGAGGATCAACCATTAATCCTGCATCTCCAACCACTTCAGGAAGAGATGAAGCATTAGATGTAATTACGGGAGTGCCACAGGCCATCGCCTCCAGGGGAGGTAAACCAAAGCCTTCATAAAGAGAGGGGAAAACGAATAAATCTGCTGCATTATACAGTTCCACTATAATTTCTTCAGGCATATGGCCGGTAAATATTACATCATTCTCTAGATGTAGATCCTTTACGATATTAAGGATTTTTTTATATTCCTGATTTTTTCCACCAGCTATAACCAGTTTATGGTCGGTTCCATCCTTTTTAAGCAGATTATAAGCTTTGATTAGAGTCGGAATATTTTTACGTGATCGAAGTACCCCAAAATAGAGAATAAAAGGAAAGTCTAGTTTATATTCAATTTTAAAATTTCTCACTTTTTCCTTATCTAAAACTCTGAATTTTTCATCTACACCTAAATATATGGGTTTAATTTTCTCTTCGGGTGCTTCGAAGTATTTCATTAAATCTTCTTTTGTGGATTTGGAGACGGTGATTATTTTATCCGCATTCTTCATGGTCCTGTGACCTAAAATTTTGTCAGAGAGCATCCCCCTTACATGCATCTTTGGAAAAACCAGGGACGATAAATCATGTATGGTGATGACTTTCTTGTAGTTAGGATCTTCTTTAATGAAAAATGTACTGATACCCTGTGTATCATGAACCAAGTCCAGATCATAAGACTCTAAATCCTTGGGTAACGTACGATATTTCCACCAGAGGTTACCAAAAACCATGTTGGGAGGGTCTGAAATAATCTCTTTAACCACGTCATATACATCTAGATGCATTTTAGAATGGTGGATGAGGTAGTAATCATTTTCTTTATCTACCATATTCAGATTTCTAACTAGATTGGTGATGTAGACTTTTAAACTTGGAATTGTTTCCATGGGGCTTGTGATGAGTCCAATATTCATATAAATCTCCAGAATCTAAATTAACCTTTTTTCAACAATTTATCCCACTCGGATATAATCTTTTCTTTATCGAAGTTTTCGGCTATTACTCTGCTGTTGGAGTAATTTTTTCCCAACTGGGAATCTTCTATCATTCTAATCATCAGATCAGACAGCATTTCCTCTCCTTCAGTTAGGGGAACTTCTTTTACAGGGTTTAAAATGAGTTGGTTTGGCAAAGGCATTGTAAGAATGGCATGTTCACCAAGGTAAGGGTATGAAACCCGCCCCCCTAAATCCAGTTCGGGGCATAGAACCTCCCTGGGACCTGTCTTACAATCAACAGATATTATGGGAAGATTCATGGTTAATGCTTCGATTAAAACTAGGGGCAACCCTTCCCACAGGGAGCTCAAAACGAAGCAATCACTCTCTTTAAGAAAGGGGAATATATTCTTCTGTTCTCCTAGAAGGTACACGTTATCGGTTAATTCTAAATCGGTGATCAGTTGTTCCAGTTTGCTTCTTAACACACCGTCACCGAGGATGAAGAGTTTGGCATGGGGGTGGTGGTCTACCACATCCCGGAAGCTCCGTATGAGAAACCACTGCCCCTTCTGTCTGGCGAGTCTACCAAGGTTGATGAAGTTGAAGGATTCATCCTTATTTCCATTAAATAATTCCTTATATTCTTTTGGTAGTTCCTCCCGAGATAGCTTGATGTTTTCTTCTATATCCATCATGTTGTAGATGGTACATGTGTTTTGAACTCCATATTTTCTGTTTAATATCTTCTCGGTTTCTTTGGAGACGCATACAACCTTATCTGCCCTTGGGTAGAAGAATTTAATTAGATCCGTTTTTATCGTACTATGGAGAAATATCTCCGGGTTGATGTGTTGAGTGGCGATTATCCGGACCTTGTTCCCGTAGAGCCACCGGCTTAACACTGCATGGAAATTGGCAACCTCAGATACGGAGATTATGGTTTCAATGCCCAGTTCATTGCATAGCTTGGTTATTTTAGGGGCGTATATAAAAAGGTCCAGCGTCCGTTTGAAGATGTTACCATAGATATAACCCTCATTCAGGGTGTAATAGTCACCTTTAAATTCATATTTAGGGTTTTCCTCCATCAACGTTAAATAGGATACATAGCATCCCTCTTGATAGAGTTTGGAGCCCAATGTAGCGGCGAACCTTTCAGATCCACCTCCTACTTTCAATGATTCCACTAGAATTAAAACTTTCATTTTCATACCAAACTTTAGGGGGTTATTGGCTAAATGACTAAAATTATCTATTCTATTTCTATTTTTAGAAAGATAAATCCTCCGAAGAGATGAGATGGAAATGCATAGAAGATTCTGGGGGATATCCGATAAAGGAAAGGAATTGCCAGTGGTCTGGTTACCAATTTAACTGGTTTATAACCCGCTTCAGTTACCACTTTAACCAATGATCTGGGGTTGAATTCATGGTAATGTGTGGGGTCGTAGCAAAATCGTTCCCCCCGGATCCAGCAGATAAGTTTTGTTGGATAGGCCCATTTATTTGGGCAGGACAGTATCACTTTCCCATCATCATTTAGATTGTCTTTTAGTTTTTCTAAAGCATTTACAGGATTTTCAATGTGTTCAATTACATGCTGCATGTATATTACATCATAACTTCCTTCTACATTAAACAAATCTTGTATTTGAAAATTGAGGTCAGGATAATTGTCTTTGGCAATAGATACTGCTGAACCGTTTATGTCTATACCAACAGGGTCCACGTTGAACTTTTTTTTAAGTAGATAGCAGAATTCCCCTGTATTGGAGCCGATCTCTAAAATTTTATCATTATATGAAGGAGTGTGTAGTTTAAGAATCTCCTGAAATTCCCAGTGATTTTCAGGATCTTCCTTTTTGTGATCCAATGCGTATTTTGAATCGTAAGGATTATTTTTGTTATCCATAATCATCATTTATAATTGTTTTGGTAAATTTATTTGTTTTGGAGCAGTTCATTCCATTGTGCCATGATTTTTTTTACATCGAAATTCTCTGCCTGCAAAAGACCATTTGAGTATTTATTCTGTACTTCTTCATCTTCAATAATTTTAGTCATTAAATCTGCCAGGACATCTTCTTCTTTAATTAAAGGAACTTCATCTATATTGTTTAAAAGGAACTTATTAGGGGGGGTCTGAATTAAAATTCCTGAATTCCCATAGTATGGATATTCAATTTCTGTATCCAGATCTAATTCAGGACATAATATCTCCCGGGGTCCTGTTTTACAATCTGTGGATATGGTGGGTAAATTCACAGAAAGAGCTTCCACTAATACTAATCCAAATCCTTCCCATAAAGATGTGAAAACGAAACAGTCACAATTTCCTAAAAAGGGGAATACATTTTCTACGTTCCCTAGAAGAAATACATTATTTTCTAAATTAAGTTCGTTAATTAAATATTCAAGATCGTGCTTTAAATCACCTTCACCGATGATAAACAACCGGGCATTTTCGAAATTATCAACCACTTTCTTGAAGCTTCGAATCAGGAACCACTGCCCCTTCTGGCGGTCCAATCTGCCAATGTTGATGAAGTTGAGATGATCTTCACCATGGCCAACCACTATTTCCTTATATTCAGATGGGAGCTCTTCCGGGGATAGCTTGATGTTTTCTTCTATATCCATCATGTTGTAAATGGTTAAGGTGTTTCCAACATCGTATTTTTCATTTAGAATCTTTTCAATCTCTTTAGAGACGCAAACAGTTTTATCCGCACGTGGATAGAAGAATTTAATTAAATTTGATTTTATGCTGCTTTCCAGAAATATATCAGGGCTCATATGTTGAGATATTATAATTCTAGTTTCATTACCAAAGAAATAGCGGCTCAAAAGGGCGTGGAAATTAGCGGGATCACCAGCGGAGATTATGGCGTCTATTTCCAGTTCTTCGCAAAGCTTTTTTACTCTGGGAGAGTATTTTAAAAGTTTAAAAAATCTTTTTATATTATTTCCGTAAATATCCTTTTCATTGAGGGTGTAATAATCTCCTTTAAACTCATATTTTGGATCTTCATCGGACAACGTTAAAAATGAGACATCGTATCCTTCATCATGGAGTTCACTGCCCAGTATAGCGGCGAATTTATCTGATCCGCCGCCTATTTTCAATGAATCCACCAAGATTAAGATTTTCATGTTCATACCATGTTTACTTTGTTATTCAATCCTTTTAAAAATCCAATTCCATATCCTATGTGGATGGCTGGAAAGATCATCAGGGCAGAAATGTGTTTTAAACTGCCATACCTGGCTATTATGTTAAGTGTGTATAATATATCAATTATTAGATAAAGGATAACAGGTGACCAGATCAGAATCAGATTAAAAAGGTTTATCTGACCAATCAAGAATAATATAGCACTTACTATTGAAAATAAGAGGTATAAAATTGCTAAAACTGGGATCAAATGGTAATACTTCAATGTCTCCCTGTATTTGTTTGCCAGTTTGTACCTTCCTTCCCCATAT
>MVQZ01000054.1 GCA_002067565.1 Methanobacterium sp. PtaU1.Bin242
AACATGTCAACCAGTAACAATATATCAGGTTCAAGCTGATCCACAATTAGAACCATGCCTGCTGCATATAAATTCTTAGCCAAAGACTTCATATAAGCCATACATACTGGTACCAGTCTCATCCGTACCGGATAGTTTGCTGAGATCTTCCTGTGTTGCATTCAAACCTAACATACCTAGGACAGTGGTAAGACTAGTCATGTAATGATAAAAGAAAAAAAAATCAGTTAAACTATTTACTTTTTAAATCCAAGACCTCTTTTTTACCCTTCAAAGCAAGTTTATATTCTGGATCAATTTTCAATGCTTTATTGAAAGATTTTAGTGCCTCTTGGTATTGTTTGAGTTTCTTGAGGCTGAGGCCTTTTTCATACCATGTTTCAGCATTATCGGGATCAAGTTCTAGGGCTTTTTCAAAAAATTCCAAAGCTTCACCATACTTTCCGAGTTTATTGAAGATTAAGCCTTTTCCGTACCAAATTTCAGCATAACTGGAATCCAATTCTAAAGACATGTCATAAAATTCTAAAGCTTCAGTATATCTCCCTAATTTTCCCAAAACCTCACCTTTATTAATCAACGCAATTACAAATTTCGGATCTATTTCCAATGCTTTCTCGTAACATTTCAACGACTCATGATACCTTCCAATATCGTATAACGTCGCTCCTTTATTATTCCATGCATAAATATCCATAGGATCCAATTTCAAAACTTTATCATAACACTCTAATGATTCATGAAAATTACCAATTTTATAAAGAACTTCTCCTTTATTATACCATGCATAAATATGCATAGGATCTAACTCTAACACTTTATCAAAACAAATCAAAGCCTTTTCGTTCTCTCCTATGTTCATTAAAAAGACACCTTTGTTATTCCATGCATCAACATACATGGGATCTAATTCTAAAGCTTTATCAAAACATTTTAAAGCTTCATCAAAACGTTTCAATTTAAAAAGAGTAACCGCCTTACCATCCCAAGCTAATTTATAATTTGAATCCAACCTTAAAACTTCATCATAACATTCCAAAGCCTCATCAAAACGACTTAACTTATATAAAACATTGCCTTTATTATACCATGCATCAACATACATGGGATCCAATTCCAAAACATTATCATAACATTCTAATGATTTCTGATAATTTTCAAGCTTTGTTAAAAACAATCCTTTATTATACCATGCATTTTCATAATTAGGATAAGATTTTAAAACCTCATCAAAACACTCAAAAGCCTCATCAAAACACTCCAACTTAGAAAAAACATTACACTTATTAGTCCAAGCCTCAGGGTCGTTAGGGTCTATTTTTAATATCTCCTCATATTTTTCTAAGGCTTCTAAATATTTTTCCTTTTGAATAAAACTAAACGCCTCCCTATAAAGAGACTTCTTCTTAAACCCATCAAACAAACCCATCAAAACCATTCTCCCCTTGATATTCACATAAAACCATCATACTCTTTCTTTTTAACCTCTGCCAATCACCATACTTGGTGAATTGGTAAAATTATTAGAATTAATCCTAATTACCGTTGTCGTACCATTATCATTCGTAAAATTAATTTCAATATAATCCTTATTATTCTCATCCGAATTATTAACTGAACTATTATTACCCGCCAAAGAATAAGCAATACTAGCAATTACCATTAAAGCCGCGCCCGCTGCCACAACAGGCCCAATACGGCCCGGATCACCATCACCAAGACCCCCCCAATTTTCATCCGCATCATAATCTTTCACAATTCTCCCATCTTGCCATCTTAACGGCATAAGTGAGATCAAAGCATCTTGTGCCATTTTAAGGTCTTCGTTTAGGTTTCGTGGCGCGGGTTTCCAATTAAATGTTTCACATATAATGTAACCACCTGCAAAAGTTCCAACAAATGTCAAACCCGCAAGAATAGCAACCGGATGCCTAGAAATAAAAGACCCCACTAAAACACCAGACAAAAGCTCAGAAGCACCTGCAGTAATACCTAAAGACATAAAAAAACCAACAGGAGCCGAAGCAAGAGTATTAGTAGAATTAATAACAGATTTCTTGATCTTACTGTATTGGTTTTGTAAGAAATTGTTAACAGATGTATATATTTTTTGGCCTGCAGATTTAAGCTTCGTGTTTATTGTATCAACAACCATTCTAGCCGTATTCACCACACCATTCTGCTTAATATATGATACTCCACTGTTTCCGTAGTATTTCACACTTCTCCAAACAGTTCTACCAAAATTTTTAGTAGCCGTCCAGATCGGATTGTTACCTAGAAATTTATCACCCCAACTAGTAACTACAGAAGCAGCCTTTTCAACCACACCTGTGAAAGTATTCCAACCCCAAGAAATAAAATCTCCAAACAAACCAGTACCAACAATACTTTTCATCTGATCATTTGTAAGCACCGTACCATCAACCGGATCATTAATCTTCGACTTACTAACAACCAACACATAACCACTATCCCCGAATAGTTCTGTGAATTCTGCCAGGGTCATACTGATTATGCCGAGACTAGAATCAGCAAGCACAACTGTAGTACTGTTTATGCTCTTTATCACTGAGTAGTGGTACATACCACCCATGTCAAGCAGTACAATATATCCCGGTTTAAGCTGATCTACACCTAGTATCATGCCTGCTGCATATAATTTCTTAGCTAGAGTAGCGTTATATAAGCCATACATACTGGTACCAGTTTCATCTGTACTAGATAGTTTGCTGAGATCTTCCTGTGTTGCATTCAAACCTAACATACTTAGTACGGTAGCTAGGCTTGCGGGTCCGCAGTTCCAAACACTGCTTTGCATGACTACACCAGTGAAATCCACCTTGTTTATATTTATAATCAGGTTACCCGTAATATTATTTTTAGATAAAGTTTGTGAACTGTTATAATAGCTTATTCCTGCACCGTTACCTGTTATAATGTTATTGTGGACCATTAAGCTTTTATCGTTCCATAGTGATACGCCTAGATAATTGTCTGTTACTTGATTTTCATGAAGAGTTACACTATTGGAATCATCCAAACTCACCCCATACCAATTACCCGTTATATTGTTACTGGAAATATCTCCACTGCCGCTGTTAATCAGGTTGAGTCCATACCAATTATCGTGGACCTTGTTGTTTGATATTATAGTGTAGTTGGAATTCTGGTGATTTATACCGTACCCGTTACCTTTGAGGGTGTTACCAGTGATTTGAGTGTAATAGCTGTTAAATAAGCTAACACCATAAGCATTACCGGATATCGTGTTATTTACTAAGCTCACATGGTCTGCGTAGATAAGAACACCATACGAATCACTTGCACCACCTATATTCAGCCTCCAGAGATTAGTTTTACTTGCAACAACCGTAAAAACACCCATAAAAGGATTTTTCGCCTCTACATAAACTTTAGCTCCAGATGAAGGTTTTATAGTAAGCCGCTTATAAACGGCGACATTCTCCCGATAGGTACCCTCATCCAGTGTAATGGTATGACCATCCTTTGTGTTGTTGCTGTCTATTGCACTCTGTATGCTGGTGAAAGTTTCATTTGTATTGATGTTATGTACAGGCTTTGTGGATGTGTTTGTTATAGTTACAGGTACTGTCAGTGTTTGGCCGTCTAGTTTGACTGTGACTGTAGCATTGCCCGCACCTGCACCTTTATGTGTGGCAACCGCTTTACCGGCACGAGTACCCACACTACCATTTATCGTCCCCACAGTTGTAGCGAAGTTTATAGGAAGAGTATCGGGTATATTCACTGGAATATTACTATTACTACTCGTTGTATCCTCCTTCAAGTTATTACGTGTTAAATCTACCTCAACAATATTTTTATATGTTGATCCAGTACTATCACTTCGATCTGTAGAAACAGCAACATTCATGACAAGATACCTTGCCCGGGTTACACTCCCACCATTTACATAGATATCTATTGACCCACTGGGTATTGTACCACCCGCAGATACGAAGATTGGGTTGTTACGTCCCCACCAATTATTCTCTGCATCTACCACACACGAACTGCCTGTGGTGTATAGTCCGTACCGTTTATTGGCATAGATACTGTTAAAATTCACTTGAACCTTTGATTCGTAAATACAAATTCCATCAGCCAAATTTTTATGAATAACATTATTTGACACTAGATTATCAACTGAATTTACTATGAAAACTCCATTTCTATTACTGGTTATATTATTGGTCATTATCTGATTACTCGAACTTGATTTGATTATAATTCCATCTATTGTGTTATTTGTGATTGTACAGCCGGTTATCTGGTTATAAGTTGAGTTTAGTAGGTAGACACCATTACCATTACCTGTTATATGATTAGCAAGTAATGTGTTGTAACTGGAATTATCTATGAAAACTCCACTAGTATTTGCGGAGCCGGTGATGGTAAAGCCCATGAGGACAGAACCACTACCACTACTATTTATGGTAAACACTGGTAAATTGGTGTTTGCTGCCTGCACTTTTACATTAACTCCTGGAACCGGTAACAAGACAAGCTCCTTTGTAACTATGATATTTTCGGTGATGCTACTTTTACCTATTCCTATAAAATGACCATTTTTTGTACTCGTATCATTTATTGCAGCTTGCACACTTGTATAAGTCTTACCAATTTGGTAGTTGTATATCATACCGGGACTTGAAAGCACAATCCAGGGTTTAACTGTTACACTCTCAGGATAGGTCTTATTTACCCTGTAGGAATTTAATATTTGGCTGTACATATAGACCAGTGATTTAAAGCCCATATTTTTACCTAGACTGGTGCCTTTCACATAGCTAGGTGCAGTAGTATTAGCATTCACGTAACTCTGTATGTACTGAGCCAAATACACATACTCATCATAATCTATTAAGCCAGAGCTAATATCTTCCGTTGCACTTGCTGGACTTTTCACGCTCCTAAAGACAACTGTACTGTTTAAAATAGCATAATTATCCAGTAATGATTTAGTTGCAAGGTCTAAGAACTGTGGCATAGAAACAGAAATACCACTAATACTAGCACTGCCGGGGAATGTGTGATTGGTTTCTATCTGATTTTTAATCACATTCGCTGCACTGGCTATCTGATCATAAGTGAAAAACTTAGTAGCATTATTTGCTACAGTTGACCATGGAATAACCGTCACATAAACTGGTAAGGTCTTGTTACTATTCTGGTATGAATTTAAAATAGTAGAAAACATGTAAACAAGAGATTCATAGCATATTGTGTTTTTTGTACTGTTTATTGTGATGTAGTTGGGTGCACGGCGGTAAGATTTATTATCCATGAAGTTATTCACATATCTTGCCATTTCCATGTACTCGTTAATATAAATATTTTGTCGTTTAAGATTCTCCTTAGGAGTAGGAGCACCAGTATATCCCATTCTTTGGAGGTAAGATGATGTGAGGGATCCATCCATATCCAGAAGAACCTCAGTACATAATTGTAAAAATCGGGGTACCGCCACATAAGTACCGTTCACATTAACAGTACTTGGAAGGGCATGGTTTCCTTCAATATACTTTTTAAGTAACCCGGAAGCTTTGCAAATCTCCTCAGTAGTGAAAAATTTGTCACTTGAACTTGTGACTGATGACCAAGGGTCAACAGTAACACTAAGTGGAAGGTAACCTGTTTTGTTATAATAACTTAGTACTTTAGAGTAGGTGTAAAACACATTTTCATAGCGTATATGGCCCATCAACAGAGTATCAAGATAGTTAGGCGCTCTTCCATAAGCGTCTTTATCCATAAATCCACGAGTATAAAGTGCAAACTTAACATACTCAGTGTAATTCATATTCCTACTCAATGACACAGTTTCACTAGGATTAGGGGCATCCCCACAACTGATATAAGCAACAGTGGTATCAAATCCACCCGCAATATTCAGTACATTTGTAACTGCAAGTCTAAGATAAGAAGACTCAACAACCGAACTACCCTTTATATTAACGGTGGATGGTATTTTCTTATTTTTCAAAACGTAATTTTTCACGCTAACTGCTGCGCTGTTAATTTCTTCTCGTGTATAGAACTTCGTACTTTTACTCGCTAGTACACTCCATGAATCCACAATAATGAAACTCGGTAACTTTCCACTACGCATATAAGAACTTAATATCTGGCTATTCATGTAAATCAATGATTCATACCTTATATTTCCCAGGCTACTTACGGCATAATTAGGGG
>MVQZ01000055.1 GCA_002067565.1 Methanobacterium sp. PtaU1.Bin242
AATGAAACCCCAACTGGTAAAGTTATAGGCTCTGTAAACATAACCCCCTGGTTAATTCTAACATTAGAAGCAAATCCTGTTGTAATTGGAAAAAATAGCACATCTCAAATCGATGCCAATATTTGTTACGATTCAAATGGTGATTATCACAACCTTGATAATGGTCCTGACAACATCCCAGTGTATTTCACCACTTCATTAGGCAGTATTAGTAATACTGTGTCCACAGTTAATGGTTCTGCTATCGCCACTTTAACCAGCGGCAACACCACCGGGAGTGCCTATGTTACCGCAATAATGGACGATCAAATCATACACACCACTGTAAGCATAGAAACCACAACACTGACAGCTATAATAATCGCTTCAGGTAATGTTAAAGAATACTATGAAACTCATCATTCCATACCATCCACTGTTACTATCGATGGACAGGAGGTCAGCACCGCACAATTCCTCCATTTACTGGTTAACACCACCATAAACATAAATAAAGGCATCTTAAATCCAATAGATATAATAGCAGTTAATCCTGCTCCCAGCTCATCTGGAACTTACACATCAGACAAACTCACAAAATCAGAATATCTGGAGGTGGCCCAAAATATAAAAAACTTCATAAACACCAATGGCAGAGCACCAAACTACGCTATAACCAGTTTAGGTAAAATTCCCTTCAAAAAACTGATCTATATGTACGCTAAAATCATCAACTTCTATGGAAACAACAACAGACTACCTAACTATGTAATCATCTAAAAACACCTCTCCCTTTCATTTTCTTCAATTCCCTTTTTTTTAAAAGCCTTTAAATTTCTTCCTAATAAAGATATTATTATAGCCAAATTCTATTTTCGCCACGTTAAACAGATATTCACCAGAATATAAAAAATTATAATAATCTATGATTTAATATGATTATGGGATAAAAATGAGAGATACAGAATATAGTAGTAAAAGAGATAAAACTGATAGAGAAGAAGATGAAACTGAATCTTTGTTGCTTTCAGTGTTAAAAAATTCTCCAGATGTTATTTACCGATTTAACATTCAAACAGGACATTATGAGTATATGAGTCCTGCTATTAGGACTCTGGGTTTCCAGCCAGATGAATTAATGACCATGAGTGTTGATGAAGTACTTTCCCGAGTACACCCCCATGATCGACCTGTACTAATTTCACAGCTATCTCACATTAATAATGTTGGCAAAGGATTAATTGAATACCGCTTTAGGGGAAATGATGATCAGTATCGCTGGTGGTCCAATAAGATGGTTATTATTAAGGATGATCAGGGCATGCCACTTTATCGTGATGGATTTGTCAGAGACATCACCGAACAAAAAAAGGCCGAAGAAAATTTAACTAAAAGTCAAAGAAGTTCGGCTGAAGCTCAGCGGATTGGTCAAATAGGAAGTTGGGAATGGAATTTACAAACAGGCGAAATAAATTGGTCTGATGAATTATATCATATTTATGGTGTTGATCCTGAAAAATTTACACCCACTATTGATTCATTTGCGAAATATGTTCATCCTGATGACCAAGAAACCATAAATGAGGTTATAAATCAGATAATCACTCATGGAACATCCTTAGAATTTGATTTTCGCATAATCTCAGAGGATGGTTTAACTCATGTACTTAAAACGGTGGCTGAAGCTACAGATTATGATGAAATGGGAAATCCACTTTTAGTAATTGGTACCAATCAAGATGTAACTGAACTAAAGAAGATAGAAAAAAATTTTAAAGATGAGCGAGATTTACTGCAAAATGTGATGGATGGAGCTCGAAATTCTCATCTGGTGTATCTTGACCGTGATTTCAACTTCGTAAGAGTAAATGAAGCTTATGCACGTACATGCGGATATAAGCCTGAGGAGATGATTGGAAAGAATCATTTCGACCTTTATCCCCATAAAGAAAATGAAGCAATCTTCGCCCATGTTCGAGAAACTGGCAAACCTGCGAAATATCATGATAAACCATTCAAATTCCCTGATCAACCCGAAAGAGGTGTAACTTATTGGGATTGGACTCTTACTCCGGTTAAATCTTATGATAAGATTATTGGATTCATATTTTCATTATATGAAACAACAAAACGTAAACAAGCCGAAGAAGAGTTAAAAAGAAGTGAAGAAATATACAGGGGTATTTTAGATAACCTTCAGGACGCATATTTCCGGTCAGATAATGAAGGGTTAATTATTATGGCCAGTCAATCTGCTGCTAATATATATGGTTTTAATTCACCTAAAGAAATGATAGATCTTTCAACATCTTCAATGTACAAAAATAGAGAAGATAGAGCTTCTATGCTAGAGTGCCTTAAGAAAAAGGGTAAAATTGAAAATTATGAATTTGAAGCATCAAGGAATGATGGCAGCCTTTTTTACGCTTCCCAGAATGTCCAGTTTTTTTATGATGATAAAGGCCATATTCAGGGCACAGAATGTATTGTACGTGACATCACCCATCAAAAAGAATTTGAAGAAACATTAGAGAAAAGTGAAGAGAAATATCGAACTCTTTTTGAAAGTACGTCCCTTGG
>MVQZ01000056.1 GCA_002067565.1 Methanobacterium sp. PtaU1.Bin242
CCCGACATAAGGATCAGCTGGGAGTGATAATGCTGGATGGCATTACCTTTGGGGGGTTTAACGTGGTTAATATCCAGAAAATTTACAAAGCCACTAAAGTACCGGTTATCGTGGTTATGAGAAAATTTCCTAATTTTAAAAAGATAAAAAATGCATTAAAACGTTTCGATGATTGGGAAGCACGATGGAAAGATGTTCTGGATGCTGGAGAGATATATGAAATCAGGAATGATGAAAATATATACATCCAGATCAGTGGCATTGATCTGGTAGACGCAGAAAAAATAGTAAAGCGTTCTACAACCAGAAGCGCTATACCAGAACCTTTAAGAGTATCACATATTATTGCAGCAGGAGTAGTAACAGGAGAATCAAAGGGAAACGCATGACCTAAAAATAATAGGTTTAGATAAATCATGCAGTAATTATAAGAAAATACCGGCTATTTCAAAATAAATTTAATAAATAAAGTAAAAGGACGTGATTCTGTTAAACATCCCCTTTTAACTGTAGACGCGGTTATAAAATGTGAAAATCGTTCAATAGTTCTAATTAAAAGAAAAAACCCTCCCTACAAAGGATCATGGGCTTTACCTGGTGGTTTTGTAGAGTATGGAGAGACAGTTGAATCAGCAGCAATGAGGGAAATAAAAGAGGAAACAGGTCTTGAAGTTGATCTAAAAGGTATTTTAGGTGTTTACTCGGATCCAGATAGAGATCCCCGTGGACATGTAGTTTCAGTATGTTTTAAAGCTCTTAAAAAAGGGGGGAAATTGAAAGCAGACACAGACGCTTCTGAAGTGACATGTTTAAAATTTGATGACGCAATAAACCTGAATTTAGCGTTCGATCACAGGAAAATACTGAAAGAGGCTTTATATATGCTATAAACCTTTAAATCCTAATAATAATCTTGATTAATTAATATTAACTTACAAAGGGTTGGCGACATATATAGTACATAATGACCATATTATTTAATTTGCACATAATTATTTAAAACGCATTGATCATTGAAAACTTATAAGATGTTTTTTAAGTTCGGTGTTCAATTTAATAAAAATTAAGAATAATTTCTTAGATTTAATATCAGTAAATGGTTTAATTATAGTCTTATAAGTAATTAAAGATTACTAAATAAACCATAAACATTGAAGATTACTAAATAATTAGAAAAATAAAAATATTTTTACGATAGGAGGACTCAAATGGAGTTTTGCCCTAAATGCGGGACAGTAATGTTCCCTCAGGATGAAAAGTTTCATTGCCAAAAATGCGGATACGAAAGAAAGATAACAAAAGAATTAATCAGTAAATATGAGGTTTCTGAAGAAGTGAAAGCAAAGGAAAGTATAATATTTACTGATGATAAGGTGAAAACCCTTCCCACCACAAGGGCCATATGCCCCAAATGTAAAAATAAAGAGGCTTTCTGGTGGCTACAGCAGACCAGAAGAGCTGATGAGTCTGAAACCAGGTTTTTAAGATGCACAGAATGTGGCTATACTTGGAGAGAATACGATTAATGGGTCATTGTTGAGATAGGAGAGTATAAGCATTGGTGAAAGACCAAAAAAACCCTGATATTTCTACCAGGAAGAATCAAGGAAAAAAGAGCAAGGAGAAATTAAGGGAAAATTCATTATTAGGAAGCATAAAGGGGTTATATTCAGTAGAATCCTTTGAAGAAAATCAGAATATCCAAAAAAAACGAAAACATCATTCTTCTAATAATTCTGAAATAAATAAAGCTGATAAGAGATTTGATACACCTATAAAACATGGTAAATATCATCAAACAAAAAATGACAGAAGCATTGAAAATTTAAAGGAAGTTAATGATATTAATGATCACGGTGTTCAACTTCTGGATCATTGGAATGATTATGACAGTGTTAAGCGCCTGAAAACAAAAAAGAACGAAATAATAAAAATCATTGCAACTTTGGTGGGTATTATACTCATTGTATTTGGTTTAATTACCAGTTTAGGTGCTGTAATACAGGTTTCTTCCAATGTCATCTTTGGGGAGAGGGCCATGTTTTCAGCGTTTCTAATACTGCTTGGATTCCTGATACTGGCTGCGGTTTTTGCACGTAGATTGCTTGAAGTTACCTTTCTTAAAAATATACACAATGAATTGGAAATAGCTGAAGGAAAAACCCCAAAAAACAAGGACAATCATACCAACCAAAAAGATAAGGCCCCGGATAAAAAGGGTTAATAGTGTAGACATTTAATAAATAATTCGAGAGATAAAAGGCATAATAAAAATGTATAGGAGGATAAAATGTTTAAGGCAGTTTTAAGTGATTCGAACATTTTAAAAACCAGTTTTGATGCGATTTCTTCCATTGTAGATGAGGTGCAGATGCAGGCGGACAGTGAGGGCTTGAAGCTTGATGCACTGGACAGATCCCACATTACCTTCGTGCACCTGGAACTTAAAAACGATGTTTTTGATGTATATTCATGTAAAGAACCTCTCAAGATCAATGTGGATACTGAGGAATTGATGAAAGTCCTGAAAAGGGCGAAAGCAGATGATATGGTGGAGTTATCAGTAGATGAAGGTAATCTGATAATTACCTTTGAAGGTGAAGCCAGACGTACTTTTAAAATACGTCTAATAGACATCGAATACGAAGCTCCCAGCCCACCTCAACTAGAATATCCTACCGAATTTGAAATACCCTTTAACCTGCTTAAGAACTCCATCCAGGACATAGACATAGTTTCTGATAAAATATCCCTCATTGTAGATCAGGATAAATTCACAGCATCTGCAGAAGGGGAGTTTGGAGATGCTACCATAGAATATTTGCATGGTGAAAAGATAGAAGATAAGGCCAAATCTGTATTTTCACTGGAAAAGATAAAAGAGATGTTAAAGGCAGATAAATTCTCAGAAACAGCAGTTTTGAAGCTGGGAAATGACATGCCCCTCCATCTTTCCCTAAGGATGCCAGCAGATGAAGGTGAATTAAGCTTTCTTTTAGCTCCAAGGATAGAAAGTGAGGAATAGGGTTGGATGAGTTTTTCCAAAAATTAAGAGAAATTCAGAAAAAAGAGCGTAATCTAAGCGGATTAGCTCCGGTGGGGGAAAACTTCTATAATGATCTTTCCCGGTATTTTAACGGACTTATGAGGAAAATAGATAATAATCCTTTTTCCTTTGAATCTTATCTACTTCGAGATGCCCAGAGAATAACAGCAGAGATATGTGAGAGAAGAGAACATAAGATCAGTGGCACTGCATTGATGAATGTGCAGCGTTCCTATCAGCTTTTTAAAGAATCCAAGTCAAATTCTCCGGATAAAGTAATGAAAGTTCCTCGAAACTCCACTCCTGAGGAGGAACTATTATACCATGCTTTGGTGACTTCTCTAATAGAATATAGGGAAAAAATGAGGGGTCCGCTGAGATTTTTTACATCTCAAAATCAGAGCAGTGAAAAATCCAATTCTGAAGAAAGCAGTGTAACCAATTCTGAAGAAAGCAGTGTAAATATCGAATTCAGAAGGAATGATCTAAGTAATTTAAAGGGTTCAATAACTGAATTTGAAGATGAAAAGGATCAAAGAAAAGATATTGAAAATGTATTGGCCGAAGACCTGTCCATGGAAAAGGAGATATACAAAAAATTTGGTCAGGAACCTTCTTCAGATAACATAACATCACAAGAAGCTATTATAAAGAATTCTTCTAAGGATATAGAAATAAATAAGAATACAGACGCATTAAAGGATAATCAAAAGTTAAAAGACTCTGATAATAAGATTGATACATTCCAAAAATTTCCTACCGAGGTTTTAATGGTTTTAGACGAACTCCCATCAATTATGGGTGTGGATAAGAATGTTTATGGTCCTTTTTCACCCCAGGATGTTATCACTATTCCTCAGCCAAATGCCAGAATCCTTATAAAAAACCAGAAAGGAAGGTCCATACAAAGGTATAAATAAGCCATGATTTATAAATACTTTTTGAATATATAATTGGACTTTTATCGAGTTTAATAATATTTAAAACTTTAAATAAATTTTCAAGCAACACATGCTTATTTTTATAATTAAGAGGTGATTATATGAAAATTCCTAAAGAAAGGAGAACTTATTGTCCAAGTTGTAAGAAACACACGCTTCATGAGGTTTTTGAATCAAAAAGAAGAAAAGCTAGCGAATTAAAATGGGGACAGCGCCAGTTCAGAAGGGTCACCAGTGGATACCGTGGATATCCCCGACCACTACCATCTGGAAATAAACCGGTAAAGAAACTTGATTTACGTTATAAATGCAAAGAGTGCGGTAAATCCTATATAAAACGATCCTCGTTTAGAACTGGAAAAGCAGAGTTTGTAATGAGGTGATCAAGTGGCGAATACCCCAAAAGCAACTTCTTAAAAGTAAAATGTATAGATTGCGGTAACCAGCAGATTATCTTTGACCATGCCGCATCCAATGTACAGTGCATAATCTGCGGCAAAACCCTGGTAAAACCCAGAGGCGGAAAATCTGAAATAGTTGCCCAGATAGTAGAAGTTTTAGATTGAAAAATGCTAACCGATGCCTTAGATTAACTCTTTATAATCTGTTAGAATTGCTATTAGAATAGTTCTTCAGGACATTGCTAAGAAAGATTAATTAAGAAATAGTCTAAGTTATGGTAAAAAAAATCAGGATTAAAATATTGAATTTGATATTTAGGTGTTTTAATGGTAAGAATGAGAAAAGAATGGCCTGATGAGGGAGATCTGGTGGTGGCCACTGTGCATAAAGTCTTGAATTATGGTGCCTTCGCCAATCTTGAAGAATATCCTGGAAAAGAAGCCTTCATCCATATATCTGAAGTTTCCTCCGGTTGGGTGAAGAATATAAGGGACTATGTGCGGGAAAATCAGAAAATTGTGGCAAAAGTACTGAGAGTTAACCCTCGTAAAGGGCATGTTGATGTTTCCTTAAAGAGAATCAGGGAAGATCAAAGGACTCGGAAGATTCAACAGTGGAAAATAGAACAGAAAGCAGAAAAGCTACTTGAATTTTCTGCAGGAAGCATAGGAAAAGATCTTAACACAGCCTATGAAGAGGTGGGTTATTATCTTATGGATGAGTTCGGTGATCTTTATGGTGCATTTGAAACTGCTGCTGAAGACGGTGCGGATTCTCTTATAAGCCGAGAAATCAATAAAGAATGGGCAGAGGCCATAACTGAAGTCGCAAAGAAGAATATTTCACCTCCGGAAGTGCATATAACAGGATACGTTGATTTGAGATCTTATGCATCTAATGGAGTAGAGGTAATAAAAGGAGCTCTGCTGTCAATAAAGGATGAAAATATTGCCATACAATGTGTAGGAGCTCCCCGATACAGAATGACTGTTAAGTCATCTGATTATATTGAAGCAGAAACTCTGCTAAAAAAGGCAGCCCAAATTGCCATAGATGAGGTTATAGAGGCTGGTGGAGATGGCGAGTTCTATCGTGAATTAGAATGAAGATGAATATGAAAAAATGCCGTTCATGCGGTGAATACACTCTCCAAGAGAGATGTCCCTACTGTGAAGGAGATGTCGGAGTTGTTTATCCTCCCAAGTATTCTCCAGAGGACAAATATGGAAAATATCGGAGATTACTTAAAAAGCAAGTTAAAAACCAAAAAAAGGAGCTGGTTAGATGAAAGAAACCTTTATAAAACTCTTAGAAGATGTTGATCTCAGCGAACCCATCTTTATAGAAGCCCTTCCAGGCATAGGTCATGTAGGTAAACTAGTAGCCGAACATCTGATTCATGAACTCAAAGCAGAAAAATTTGCAGAATTGTATTCACCATCTTTTCCTCCACAAGTCTTTGTGGGAGAGAATGGAATTATTGAACCTATGAAAAATGAGTTTTATTATCTGAAATCAGCTGGGGAAGATCAAAGAGACTTCATTATACTGGTGGGAAATACACAGGGACTAAGTCCAGAAGGTCAGTATAATATCTGCGGCTCTATAATTGAATTCGTAGAGAAATATGGAGTTAAAGATATATTCACTTTAGGTGGCCTGGGAACCGGTCAGCATGTGGAAAAAACCCAGGTTTTAGGAGCAGCCACCACTAAAGAATTGGCTGAAATGCTAAAAGAACATGATGTAAAACTCAGATCCGCAGATGGGGGAATAATAGGAGCATCAGGTCTTCTTCTAGGTCTGGGAATGTATCGAGGAATGAATGGTGTGTGTCTTATGGGAGAGACACCAGGATACTTCATAGACGCAGACGCATCTAAGGCAGTTCTTATTGCTCTGATAGATATACTCAAATTAGAGGTAAATGTTGCTAAATTAGAGGAAAGAGCAGAAGAAACTCGTAAGATGATATCTAAAGCACAACAAATGGAACAAGAAATGGCTGAAAGGATGCATATTGCTCCTGGAGAAGAAGATTTGCGTTACATAGGCTGATGCAATCTATTTTTTTTAATAGTTCAATTATATAATAATTGTATACATACAATTTTTAATTTTCAAATCATAATAAATAAATTGGATAATCAGGTTAACAGAATTTTAAAAAATTAATAGAAATATAATAAAGGTATGTTGATGATAATCAATGCTGATCTACACATCCACGGCCGATATTCCATGGCTACTTCTAAAAATATGATTCCGGATGTAATAGCGCCTCAAGCCAGGCTTAAAGGTTTGGATTTGGTGGGAACTGGGGATGCTTTACATTCTAAATATTTGCAAATTTTGGATGATAGCATTGAGGAAACAGAAAACGGTATTTTTTCTATTAAACAGGAAACAGAAGATATTGGAGATTCAGGGTGCAAATTTATTTTAACCGTAGAAGTGGAGGATATGAAAAGAGTACACCATCTTCTGTTATTACCCTCCATTGGGGTGGCATATAATCTAAGGGATGAATTACAGGGAAATCTGGATGCAGATGGTCGACCCAAGGTGCGGATGAATGGTGCAGAGATAATGGACTTAGCACATGAACATGGCTGTTTGTTGGGTCCTTCACATGCTTTC
>MVQZ01000057.1 GCA_002067565.1 Methanobacterium sp. PtaU1.Bin242
TAATATTGGTTTCTGTAAACTTGATGGTGAATATGAATTGAGGGTATTTGACACAGGCAGGGGATTCCCTGAAGACATGGACTTTAGAAAAACAAAAACACTTGGTCTGCAGCTGGTTAACAATTTAGTTCGCCAGATAGACGGTACAATAGAGCTTGATAGAAGCCAAGGCACAGGATTTACCATTAAATTTAAGGAAATAGAAATGTGAAGAAAATCTATTAGAGAGGCTAATAAATGGATTTATTAGAAGATGATAGCATTAAAACCAAAGAAGAACTTCTCCAGGAAATAAAGGAGTTAAATGAAAAGGTAGCCCTATTAGAGAAAACAAAATTAAAAACTCGAGAAATAGAAAAACCAACACTGGAAAGTGATGATGAATCTTCCTTTAAACTGGAATCAATCATATCTCTAGAAGCGGAGGATATTAAAGAGGAGGAACTGGCCAACATCATCGACAGTCAGGCATTACAGTCCCTAATGGATAAATTATACGCGGTTACAAAGATGGGGATTGGAATCATTGATCTCAGGGGAAATGTGTTGGTGGGAACAGGATGGCAGGATATCTGCACTAAATTTCACCGTATTAACCTTGATACTCTGAGTAACTGCATTGAAAGTGATATAAAGCTTTCAAGTGGTGTAAAACCTGGCGAATTTAGGGCCTACAAATGCAAGAATAACCTGTGGGATATTGTCACCCCCATTTTCATTGGCAAGAAGCATGTAGGGAACGTTTTCCTTGGTCAGTTTTTCTATGAGGATGAAGTTCCAGACTATGAATTATTTGCTAAGCAGGCTGATAAGTATGATTTCAATAAAGAGGAATATCTGAAGGCTCTAGATGAGGTGCCCCGGTGGAGTCGAGAAAAGGTAGAAAACCTCATGGGTTTCTATTCCAAGTTCGCTGCGCAGATTTCCCAGCTGGGATACAGTAACCTGAAACTTGCTAAAGCAATAGTTGAAAAAGAAAAAACAGAAGAAGCATTGCGAAGAAGTGAAGAAAAATACAGGAACATTCTTGATAATATGATGGAGGGCTGTCAAATCATTGGATTCGACTGGCGCTACCTATATGTTAATAATGCTGTTACCAAACATGGACGTTTTAGTAAGGAAGAACTCCTGGGTCATACCATGATGGAAATGTATCCTGGAATCGAAGACACAGAGCTATGTGAAGTTTTAAAGCGTTGTATGAAAGAACGCACTTCAACTCAGTTTGAAAATAAATTTACCTACCCGGATGGTAGGATAGGATGGTTTGAACTCCGGGTCCACCCTGTTTCTGAGGGCATATTTATTCTATCCATTGATATTACCAAACGTAAAAAAAGACAGGAGGAAATTCTAATTAAAAACACTCTTCTAGAGGAAAAAATTCAAAAACAACAGGAAAAATTGGGTTACCTGCAAAAAGAATAAATAAACAGAAATCTCACCATGATTAAAGCTCTAATTTACAACTGATTAATTAAATCTCAACCACTGTGTTCATTTAAATTATCATGACACATTATTATTATTTTTTCTTTTAAAGTCTTTAGATTTTTTCTATATGCAAGATGTGTAATAATTTATCTTCTTTATAGATGCAACCGATTTTAATACAAATATTTTATATTTGAAAATCGACAAATAATATATTAAGATTTGTTTTAATTCATTCAATACCAACCCCTAACTGGAATATTAATGAAAAATAATAGACAAGAACAGGATTATTTGCTTAGGAGACTTTCTAAATTAGAGGAATCAAAAAAAACGCTTGAAAAAGCGAATCATATACTTAAAGAAAGTTTGAAAAATTATTATCTACTTTTTGATCGAACACCAATTCCCTACCAGTCCCTGGATGAAAAAGGTTTCATTCTGGAAGTTAATAGGACCTGGCTTCTTACATTAGGATATTCCCGTGAGGAGGTTATTGGCAAATGGTTTGGGAGTTTCCTGTCACAGAAATGTGTGGATCACTTTAAGAAGAATTTCCCCCGTTTTATAGAGGCTGGTGAAATTCGAGATGTGGAATTAGAAATGCTATCAGGGGATGGAACTCTTAAAAAGGTTATTTTTCAAGGTAAAATAGGATACCATCAGGACGGAAGCTTTAAACAAACTCATTGTATATTTGAAGATATAAGCCATCGAGATGAAATGGAAAGCGCACTCTACAGGAGTGAGGAACGTTTCAAACAGGTTGCAGAAAGTGCAGGGGAATGGATCTGGGAAATAGATGCAGACGGGATGTATACTTACTCCAGTCCGGCAGTGGAAAATATCATAGGATACAAACCCCACCAGATAATAGGTCAAAAGTATTTCTATGACCTGATTGTTCCAGAAGCAAGAGAGAGACTAAAAAAGGCCGCATTTGAAATTTTTAAAAAAAGAAAGCCCTTTCAGGATTTAAAAATTCCCAATCTACATAAAAATGGAACCAAAGTCATTTCTGAGGCTAGTGGTGTTCCTATTATAGATGAAGAAGGTAAGTATCAGGGTTATCGGGGTTTAGATAATGATATTACTGAGAGGGTGAAGTTTGAAAATGCTCTTCTGAAATCGGAAAGACAGTTAAACGATATAATCAACCACCTGCCAGACGCAACTTTTGCCATTGACTGTGATGGTAAGGTTATAGCCTGGAATAAGGCTATTGAAGATATGACAGGGGTTAAATCCGGTGAGATGGTGGGTAAAGGTGATTATCAGTATTCTATTCCCTTTTATGGAATTCGTAGACCGATTCTGATTGATCTCATTTTCAAAAAAGAAGAAGAGATCGATAAATTGCACTATGATCACATACAG
>MVQZ01000058.1 GCA_002067565.1 Methanobacterium sp. PtaU1.Bin242
CTATAGAAAGTTTAAATGATTTAGAGGATGCGGAACTGGATTTCAGTGTAGAAAATGTTGAAAAGTTTGAACAAACTAACTATGACTTCAATATTTTAATTGATCCATGGAAAGAATTACATATTGAATTTATTTACAATGCATTGATGTATGACGAAAATACTGTGCAAAAAATAAAAGAACACTTTGAAAATATTTTAAAAAACATTACCCATCAACCTAAAATACCAATAAAAGATATAGAAATCTTAAATCCGGAAGAAAAGAATGATATTTTGTATAATTTTAACAATACAGAGGTAGAATATCCTAAAGATAAAACCATAACTGAATTATTCGAAGAACAGGCTGAACTCACACCAGATAATATCGCAATAACATATGAGGACAAACAATTAACTTACAGGGAGCTGAATGAAAAATCCAATCAACTTGCACGTGTCTTAAGAGATAAAGGAGTTAAACCGGACAATATTATAGGTTTACTGGTGAAACGCTCCCCGGAGATGATCATTGGCATATTGGGAGTGCTTAAGGCTGGAGGAGTTTATATGCCCATTGACCCCCAATATCCCGCAGATCGAATCTCGTACATGATGGAGGATAGTAAGGCATATTTATTATTAGTAAGTAATGATTCTTTAAATTATTCAGATTTGTCTGATTACGAATTTTCAATGCTAAATCTTGAATCAAAGTCCATTTATCAGGAAAATACAGATAATCTGGATAATGTAAATAAAACAGATGACCTAGCTTATGTAATTTATACTTCTGGCACCACAGGCAGACCCAAGGGAGTGATGATCGAACACCAGAGCATAACAAACACCATACAATGGAGTAAAAATGAATTCAAATTGAATGATAAAGAAAATATATTAATACTTTTTTCATACGTTTTTGATGGGTTTATACAGGCATTATTTACACCATTAATATCCGGGTCAAAAGTTGTACTTTTGAACGAAGATGATGCCAGAGATCCCCTTGCCATTAAAAACACAATTAAATCTAATCAAATTACTCATTTTTTAATAGTCCCCTCATTATACTCAGCTGTACTTCACTACTCCAATAAAGAAGATCTACAAACCGTGAAAACAGTAACCCTAGCAGGTGAAAACACATCAAAAGCCTTAATAAAAGAAAGCATAGAAAAAAATCCTCATCTAGAGCTTATAAATGACTATGGGCCCTCTGAAAATGCAATAACAACCACCATACACAGAAACATGACTCTCCAATCAAATGGAATAATAGGTAAACCTATTTCAAACACCAGGGTATACATTTTTGATGTGAATTTTCAACCTCAACCTATAGGAGTACCTGGAGAGTTATGTATTTCTGGAGATGGACTTGCCAGGGGTTATCTTAATAATTCCCAGCTCACTGATGAGATGTTTATGGATAATCCTTTCACCCCCGGTGAGAGAATATACAGGACAGGTGATCTGGCAAGATGGCTGCCAGACGGTAACATAGAATTCCTGGGACGCATAGATCACCAGGTAAAAATTCGGGGCTACCGAATAGAGCCCGGAGAAATAGAAAATCAACTACTAAAACACCCCCAAATAAAAGAAACCATAATAACAGCCCAAAATGACTCCCAAGACGATAACTTCCTATGCGCCTACTACGTGGCAGATGAAGAAATAACAACCAAAGAACTAAGAAAACACCTATCAAAAGAATTGCCCGACTACATGATACCATCATACTTCATAAAGTTAGAAAAAATGCCCTTAACACCCAACGGGAAGATCAACAGAAAAGCCCTTCCTCAACTCGATGGCAGCATAAAAACCGGAGTGGAGTACATTGCACCTCAAAACGAGGTAGAAGAAAAGCTATTGCTACTATGGGAAAATATCCTAGGAATGGAGAAAATAGGAATCAAAGACAATTTTTTCGAATTAGGCGGACACTCCCTCAAAGCCACTGCCCTAATATCCCAAGTACACAAAGAATTCAACATAGCCCTCCCCTTAAAAAAAGTATTCCAAACGCCAACCATAAAAGAAATGGCAGAATATATCAAAAACGCACAAAAAAGCATCTATTCATCAATAAAACCTGCAAAAAAACAGAAATACTACCCCATGTCTTCCGCTCAAAAAAGACTATACATCCTAGACAAAATTGAAAACACCAACATTGCTTACAACTTACCAGGTGTAATGCTGGTGGAAGGCCCTATAAAGAAGTTGCGTTTTGAAGAGGTATTTCAAGAACTTATCCGGAGACATGAGACTCTACGAACCTCCTTTGAAATGGTAAATGGGGAACCAGTTCAAAAGATACATGAAGAAGTGGATTTTAATATAAATTACTTGGAGTCAACTGAAGAAGAAGCTGAAGAGGTCGTTAGAGGATTTGTAAAGCCTTTTGACTTAAATCAAGCCCCTCTTTTAAGAGTAAATCTGATAAAAATAAAAGAAAACAAACATCTACTACTATTTGACATGCACCACATCATATCAGACGGTACATCAATGAATATAATGGTACGGGAATTCATAAGTCTCCATCATGGAATAAAATTACCAGATCTAAGAATACAGTATAAAGATTATTCTGTCTGGCAGAAAGAAGAATTTCAACAGGAAAACCTCGATAAACAGGAGAAATACTGGCTAGAAACATTCAATGACGAAATACCAATACTGGATTTGCCACTGGACCATCCTCGGCCCCCAGTGCAGAACTTTGAAGGGGGTAGTTTAAAATTTGAAATAGACCGAGAACTGGTGGAGAAAATTAATAGTGTTGCGCAGGATTCTGGGGCAACTCTCTACATGATACTTCTAGCTGCTTTTAACACCCTTCTCTCCAGATACACCGGACAAGAGGATATGGTGGTGGGTTCACCTATAGCAGGCCGACCGCATAGTGATCTGGAAAATATAATCGGCATGTTCGTAAACACCCTGGCCATGCGCAACTATCCCGAAGGAGATAAAACCTTCACTGAATTCCTGATAGAAGTCAAAGAAAACGCTTTAAAAGCCTACGAAAACCAAGATTACCAATTTGAAGAACTGGTGGAAAAATTAAACATCAGAAGGAACCTGAGCAGAAATCCCCTATTCGATTTGATGTTTGTACTGCAGAATATAGATATGGATGAAGTGAAGATTGAAGGACTAAAATTCACGCCCTACCATAATCCCTTCCAGATATCCAAATTCGACCTGACCTTAACTGCAACAGAAACAAAAAAAGGAATAAACTTCGAATGGGAATACAGAACCCAACTATTTGAAAAAGAAACCATCGAAAGACTCGCCAAACTTTACATTAGCATCTTAGAAAGCATAGTAGCAAACCCTGATTTGAAGCTAAAAGATATTAAAATTCCTAAAGAAGTAGATAAGAAGACACTCCTTTTTGATTTCGATAAAACCGAAGTAGATGATCCTGAAGAAGAAATAATTGCTGAATTGTTCGAGGAACGGGTTGAAAGTGCACCAGATGATATAGCGTTAGTGTATGGAAGTAGATGTTTGACTTATGGGGAGCTGAATAATCAAGTTGATCAGTTAACCAGCGTTTTAAGAGATAAAGGAGTGGAAAATGGTAGTATAGTGGGTTTAATGTTGGATCACTCACTGGAAATGATAATAGCCATTTTAAGTATACGTAAAGTAGGAGGATCTTCCTTAATAGCTGACCCGGATTACCCGCCAGATAGGATAGAATACTTGCTTGAAAACAGTGATTGTGAGATTTTATTGTCACAGGAAAAATATGAAAACATGGTGTCATTTAGGGGTGAATTCATTAATCTAGAAAATCCTCATTTGTTTACTAATAAAGAACA
>MVQZ01000059.1 GCA_002067565.1 Methanobacterium sp. PtaU1.Bin242
CCAAGGGCAGCCAGCACCGCATTGGCAGTAGTGGTGCCTGCAGGTATGCTCTCACCGATCATGACAAAGTCATATCTTTCCCTTAGCTCCTCAGAAAGAGTAACGCTCATTAGTTTATGGCGTACATGTAATGGTGCTTTATAGCGGAATTTCCTCTGTTTTCTTGGCTGTTTTGACATATCAATCACCGTTAAATTTAATAAATAAATTTTTAAGAATTATCATTACTTGGTTAATTTTTTTAGACTATAATGGTAGCAGCACTTCCTATGGCTGGCCATCTGTCTGCTGCTTCTTTAGCAACTGGTCCTCTTATTTCAGAACCTTTAAGCACTCCCTCTGGGCTTAATATTACTGCTGCATTGTCTTCAAATTTCACCCTTAAACCGTCTGCTCTTTTATATTCCTTTTTCTGCCTGACTACCACTGCGGTGGTGACTTCTCTTCTCATTTCCACTGAGCCTTTTTTAACGGAGATCACTACCATATCACCTACACCTGCACTGGCTAATCTTCTTCTAACCCCTTTATATCCTTTAACCGATACGATTTCTACTTCCCTGGCACCAGTGTTGTCTACACATTGTAATCTAGCCCCGATTGGTAGTGATTTTGCAACATTGGATGTGATAGCCTTCATTTCAGTCTCCCCTAACTTCTATTACAACGAAATGTTTGGTTTTACTTAGAGGTCTGCATTCTGCGATTTTTACCACATCTCCCACATTTAAATCTATGCAGTCTGGTTTGTGCGCGTTAATTTTGGATTTTCTTTTTTCGTATCTTTCATATTTCCTGATAAACTTGTAAAAACTTCTTTCTACAGTGATAGTTCTCTCTGCCTTGTCACTGGTAACGATTCCCTCTAATATCTGTCCTCTTACCGGTAGATTTCCATGGAAGGGGCAGTTTGGGTCATCGCATTTATTTTTTGGTTCTGTAACGTCGATACCAATCATAATATCACCAATTCATCGATTTGTTAAATATTTTATATTATTAAGTCTTCTTATTATCTTTAATTCCTTTGATTTTCATTTAAATTATATTAATGATTTACCATCAGTTAATAATGATTATCAAAGGTTAATAGGCTAATTAGTTTGTTTTACCAATCTTTTTGCCTTTTTTTACTTTCTTTACCAATGTTTCCTATATCTTTTTTTTATCCGGTCTTCTGGACGAATGGCAATTATTTTACCATCAATTTCCACTTTTATACCATCTGGCAGTATAAACTGGAAGATAACCGCCTTTTTAGGAATGATCTTTTCTTTACCTTCTTTCTCCTCTATTTTGATGGTGTTTTTTGTTTCGTCAATAACTTTCCCGTTTATCCCTTCAAATTCCCTATGGGGACTTTTGACAACTTTAACTGATAAGCCGATAAGTTCGTGTCTGAATATGTTCTGTGGTGTGATCATGACATCTACTATGTGTATTTATTTTACATCAGTATCCAAGACCTGAAATGTTTATTTAAGACCTGAAACCTTTAATATTTTTTAACGTCTTTTTCTACCCTTTCTTTCATCCCTGTCTTTGATCTCTATGGTATCTGAAGAGAAGCCCATGTCAGCTAGAACTTCCTTAACTTTTCTTTTATGATCACCTTGAAGTTCTATCTGGCCCTTCTTAGCAGTTCCTCCGCAGGCACATTTATTTTTAAGTTCTTTGGTCAGTTCTCTTATGTCAATGTCGTGCTCATCTATCCCCTCTACTATGGTCATGAGCTTTCCGAATCTTCTTCTTACTGTGTAGACTTTAACTTTTTGAATCTCCCTTGCTATCTCTTCACAAACGCAAAGTTCTTCTGGAAGACCACATATCTCACAGACTGTCATCTATTTTAGTTCTCCTTAGTTTTTTCATTCATTATGGTAAGTACACGAGCAATAGTTCTTTTGAGCTCCTTTATTTTACCTGGATTTTCATAAACTCCAGCTGCAGCGCTTTTTGAAACATTTTTAGCATGCTCTGCCTTGAGTTCATCCAGTTTTTTCTGGATTTCCTCTATCTCCATTGCCCGAATTTCTTTACTTCTTAATATTACCATTTTATAGCACCTTTTTTATAATTTGTGATAGCTCCTTTTTTTACCATTTTTTTTATTAAAAAAGAATTATTCACTTTTTTCTGAATCTTCTGGCAATTCATCTTCCGGAGTCTTATCATTACTTTCTTTGGATTCATCCTGAGATTCTGCTTGAGTTTCAGCTTTAATTTCCTTTGTAGATTCATCAGAAGATTTATCTTCAGATTCCTCTTCAGATTTTAGAGCTTCAACATTTTTTCGAGCTTTCTCGGATTCATCCGGAGAAGTTTCAACTTTTTCTTCGGATCCTGTGGATTCAACTGGAGTTTCAGCCTCAACTGTTGTTTCAATTTCGGTAGATGCTTCTTTTGAAACTTCTTCAGCATCTGATTCAGCAATGTCTTTTTCTTCAATCTCTTCAAGATCTTCCTCTGTTTCATCAACTATTTCTGCGATATCTGCAGTTTCTGTTATTTCCTCAATAACTTCCACATCTTCAACAGATTCAGTTGATTCTTCCTCTATATTTTCAACCAGAGTATCGACCGGTGTTTCTTCCACTTCAACTTTTAATATATCAACTTTATCTGGCAGAACTATCCCTGGAGGCATAATTCTAACATAGATTCCCAGAACACCGGGTTTAAGTTGTACGGTGGCAAATCCTTCTCTAACAAATCTGGTGGAAGGTTCTCCACATTTTTTTATGTATCCGTCTAAGAACTTGGCACATGCTGATCTAGAACCCCTGATTTTACCAGAAATAGTAACTTCCACACCTTGAGCTCCAGCCCCCATTATTCTACGTAGTGCAGTATAGGCCACTCTTCTAAAGTGCATACCTCTCTGAAGCATGGCTGCAATTTTATGGGCCATAATTTTAGGGTTGAGTTCTGGTACATCAACCTCTTTAACTTCAACCTGTGGGTTCTCCAAGCCATAGTTAGATTTCAGGTTTTGGGTTATGCTGCGGACGGTTTTTCCTCCTCTTCCAATAACCATACCCGGGCGTTCAGCATAAACAACCACCATGGTTCCCAGAGGGGTAACCTGTATTTCCATTCCCCCGTAACCGGCTCTTTCTAGTTCTTTTTCTAAGAACTCATCGATTCTTGTTCTTTTAAGACCTTCTGTTACAAAATCCTTCTCAATCATTGAATCTCCCCTAGCACTACTTGTATGTGTGTTGTTGGTGTGTTAAAAGGACTTGCTCTTCCAAAGGCACGGGGAGTCCATCCTCTTATTACATAACCTCGGTGACTTGATATATGTACTATTACCAGATTTTCTGTGTCCAATCCCTGATATTCGGCATTGGCTTCAGCGTTTATCAGCACATCTAATATTTGGGTGGCTGCTTTGACAGGATATCGGCCAGTAGGCCATCCTTCAAGACCTCTGCGGTGACCTACTTTTTTGTTATGTCTCCTGAAGGGTACCGGGGTCTTCATATCTATTACATTTTTTAGATAATCTTTAGCCTCTTCCAGATCTTTTCCTCTAATAGCGTTGCATATTTCAACAGAATGTTTGGGGGAGATTTTTAGGGATCTCCCAGCTGCTTTTGCTGTTTTTCCCATATCTTCATTGTAAGCGTATTTGATCTTAGCCATGTTTTATCTCCTTACTTGAGAGGCACGAACATGGATGATCTAGTTGCACCCATACCTGGATCTCCGTGCTGTACTCTTTGTCTGGTCACTGCAAATTCCCCAAAGTAACTGCCAATCATCTCCGGTTGGATTGTAACTTCCACAAACTGCTTTCCGTTGTAGATTCCAAAGGTCATTCCCACCATTTCCGGCAGAACTATCATGTCTCGACAGTGGGTCTTGATTATACGTGGTCTTCCACCCGTATCTCCTTCTTTTTTAAGTTTTCTTATTTTTTCTAAAACCTTCTTCTGCCGGGGAAGAAAGCCTTTCCTCAGGGATCTTCTCTGCCTGGATGGGAATAACTGAATCACATTATCCAGTGGCATTTGCTGTAACTCTTCCAGGTTATAACCGCGATAACTAAATTCTTTTCTAGCCAATTAGTCTCCTCCTCAATATTTCTTATTTTATGTCCTCATCTGTTAGTGTTCATAAATTGATATTTATTCTACTTTCCAATTTTGTTCTGAATTTCTAATACCGTGTTTATTTCAAGTAGGATTTCTCTTTTTACCTTCTCTTTCCGGTTCTCTTTGCAGCGATAGAACCTACTTTTCTACCTGGTGGTGCGTGTCTGGAAATAGTAGTTGGTCTTCCTGGGTGTTGTCTGTTTCCTCCACCATGGGGGTGGTCTACTGCGTTCATGGCCACTCCTCTCACACCTACACTCTTCTTACCTTTGGCTTTCATAGCGTAGTGTCTGTTCCCTGCTTTAAGGAATGGTTTTTCTTTTCTCCCTCCACCTGCAACCACACCTACAGTGGCTCTGCATGAGGGGTTGAATGCCTTTAATTCACCTGATGGTAACTCCACAATGGCCTTACCAACATCATGGGTAATCAAAGAAGCGTAAGTTCCAGAAGCTCTGACCAGTTTACCGCCGTCTCCTGGATTTCTTTCTATATTATATAGGGGAGTACCTTCCGGAATTTCAGCTAAAGGTAGGGAATTCCCCGGACTTATAGGTGCTGATATTCCACAGGCAATATCATCGTTAATTTTTATGCTTTCCGGTGCTAAAATAAGTTTTTTTTCATCATTTTCAAATTTAACCAGTGCCAGGGGGGCGCTTCTACCCGGGTCATGAATAATATCCACTACTTTTCCCTGGAGGCTGCCTTCTTTTTCTATTTCATCATAGAATCTGTAGGCTATTCTCCCTTTAAATCTGTGCGATGCACTTTTGTAAGTAGGAGTTCCTCTGCCTCTCCTTTGAATTATTAATCTTTTTCCCATTTAATGTTCCTCCTTATGGGGTTTTTCGTGCAATTATAATTGAATTTTACTTTGATATTGATTATATCCTTTTTTTGTATTTGATTATTTATTATTTAAGCTGAGTTTAGAATACACCCATTTTAACGGCTATATCTTCTGCACTGTGTTCCGCTTCCAGTTTAATATAGGCTACCTTCTCACCCTTAGAGGTTATCTGGGTGTTTACCCTTTCCACCTTCACCGCAAAAAGATCTTCAAATGCAGTTTTTATCTGGGATTTACTGGATGTCCTTAACACTTTAAAAGTTAATTCATTATTTTGATCAATAGCGTTCATGCTTTTTTCTGTTAAATGTGGTTGTATTATTATTGAATAAGAATCCATTTAAGTCACCTATTTATTTTGAAATAGTTCCCCTAATTTCTCTATTGCAGATTTTGTATAGATAGTGAGTCTTCCGGGGTGAGTTCCCGGGGCCAGTAATTCTGCATTAAGATTATCAACTACCACCACATCTACGCCAGGATGATTTCTGGCTCCTAAACTAATTCCTTTATCTTCACCAACTACCAGAAGTGGTCCTTTAGGTGATTTGTATTTCCTTCCCCGTGTTTTACCTCTTCCAGCCCTTATTTTACGGCCTGATTTGGCCCTTACCACATCATCCATTACTCCCAGCTTTTTGAAGATTTTTCTGGTTTCACTGGTCCTTTTCACCTTTATAATTTCATCATCAACCACGATGGGTATTTGGGGAAGATTTTCCACTCGGTGGCCTCTTAATTCCACCAGTTCCTGGTTGGCAGTAGCGGCTACTGCGGATCTTATGGCCAGTCTTTTTTCTTTTTTGTTGATTTTCTCATGGATAATCCGGGCTACCCGTGGGGGATGTGCTCTTCTACCTCCCACAGCTTGGGGTACAAAAGCACCCTTTGATCCTGCCGGATGTCTTGATCCCTTTACTCTAGGTACCATTGCAGCTCCCCGGCCAGCACCAAAAGATTCTGCTGTGGTTCGCTTTCCGGCCATGGGATCTGTTCCCCATGGTTGGATTCTTGCTGTTTGTGAAGAGATAACTGCTCTTTTTATAAGATCCGGCCTGAATTCTTCCATAAAAATTTCAGGAAGCTCTATTTCTTCTGTTGCTTCGCCTTCCAATGAATAAACCTTGATTTTCGTCATTTAAATCACTCTTTAATCATAATATAATGTTATAACC
>MVQZ01000060.1 GCA_002067565.1 Methanobacterium sp. PtaU1.Bin242
CCTTTTATAAGAACACCGTTTCGGGTGCCGGCGGTTATACCGGAGACCATTGATACTGGGGTGGATATGGCCAGTGCACATGGACAGGAAACCACCAGCAGAACCAGCGCCCGATAAAACCAGGTGTCGAAGGATAACCCCAGTATAAAAGGAGGTACAGTTGCAACTATCACTGCCATTAAAATCACAGCAGGAGTATAATATCCGGAAAATCTGTCAATAAAGGCTTCTGTTTTTGATTTTCTTTTCTGTGATTCTTTAACCAGTTCTATAATTTTGGAGATGACGGTTTCATCGGATCTACGGGTAACCTTCACCTCCAGGTAGCCTTCTTCATTTATGGTTCCGGCAAAAACCTCATCTCCCATAGATCTATTGATAGGTATGCTTTCTCCGGTTATTGCAGCCTGATTAACTGATGATATTCCTTTAATTACCATACCATCCAGTGGTATTTTATCTCCGGGTTTAACCACTACTATTTCATCCACTTCAACAGCGTGGGCATGAATCTCAACGGTTTTATCCCCTCTTCTCACCAGAGCATTTTCCGGTGCCAGCTTAACCAGGGATCCCAATGATTTTCGTGCTCTTTCCCCTGCGTATTCTTCTAAAAACTCAGCAATAAAATATAAAAACATCACTGAAGCTCCCTCAGCCCCTTCGCCTATTAAAAAAGCACCTGCTGCTGCTATTGTTATAAGGATGCTTATTGTAAAACGACCCTTAAACAGAGATAGGATGCCGTGTTTAATTATGGGATAACCAGATACTGCTGCAGTTAAAAGGAACATTGTTTGGGAGATAAATTTCTGACCCAGAATAAAATCGAAGTACAAACCCAGAACAAGTAGTATGGTTGAGATAGCTATAATAATTAGAGGGCTATGTTCTTCTGGTTTTTTCTCCTCAAGCAGTTCTACTGAACAGTAGGGGCATTGTTCCACCTGGCCTTCCTTTTCCTGTTCACTTTCTGACTGTTCATCGTTTTTCTCTGGCATGTTCCACACCCATTTCAATTAATTTCAGCACATGTTCATCTGCCAAAGAATAATATGCCATTTTACCTTCTTTTCTGAATTTAACAGAGTTTCTGGCTCTCATTAATCTGAGCTGGTGGGAGATGGCGGATTGGGTCATGTCCAGTACCGCTGCCAGGTCACAGACGCAGAGTTCTCTTTTAGATAGAGCGTAGAGTATTTTCATTCGGGTGGGGTCTCCAAAGATTTTAAAATCATCAGAAACTATTAAAAATTCTTCATCCTCAAGCATTTCTGATTTTACCTGGTTAACAGCTTCTTCATGAATACCTTTCACTTCACATACATCATCATTCATATGAATACATGTTCAATTGCATTATATAATAAATGTTGGGTAATCAACAGGAAAAAAGGATAAATTTACCATTAAAAAGAATCATTAATTCTTGATACCAGCAGCATAATATAATTATTATCACTGGAATTTATTATTGAGCATTATTCAACATTAAACTTTTATAACACTCCCCACTCCAGCTTTAATACAATCTCCACTGAATCTTTCCATTAGAATCTTTTTATCCATTTCTCCACAACAATGACCAATCACAATCTTCCTGACACCTAATCTCTCAAGGGGATTCACGATCTGTGCAATTTCTGATGGGCTGTGAAGACAGAAACCACCCAGGATGAAATGAATGTTTCTTTTCATCAATCTTCTAGTTTTTTCCATCATTTCAATGGCCCTTGAAGGTATGCGAGATACTGCCATAAACACTCCATTTTCTCCGTCTAAAACAAGTGCCAGAGTGTTTTTATGATTTAATACGGAAATTTTTGGAAAAATTTCATGATGGTCAGTGACAGGAATTATATTATTTGATTGATTGGATAATGCCTTTTTAATCATTGAATTAGGGATATAAACATGGGCATTGGGATTGATCCTTAACAGTCCCCTTAGGCCTCCGGCATGGTCACTGTGGTTGTGGGATATGATAATAACCTGTATCTCCCGGGGGTCCACTCCCATTTTTTCCAGATTATCCAGAAGTATTGTAGAATCTGCACCGGTATCAAATAGTATTGATTTATCCGGTGTTTTAATCACAGAAGAAAAACCCCATGATGGAGTTAAATCAGCTCTTTTTTGATTGTTATCGTAGACCACTGATAATTCTAACATCTTAAACCTTCCTTACTAGCAGTTTCCCACTGATTTATTTCTATTATAACTTCATCTAAACGTTTATTTACGCCTTCAAAATTCAGATGAGGAGTATAATAGTTTTCAAGCTCATGGTGGAGTTTATTGGCTCTATGGAGATTTTCCATAGATCCTATGATTAATTCATTCATTTTATCTTCTTCTGGAATATGATTGTTCTTCTTAAGATTATCATTGAGATTATATACGGCTTCACATTCATCATTTGCAATGTTTTCACGGGTAACAATGGCAGCATCTACATCTGGAAGAATCAGGTGTTCTATATCATCAGGATCAAGGGGATGATGATAATACTCCACGTTAAATCCCCTTATCTTTGCTTCTT
>MVQZ01000061.1 GCA_002067565.1 Methanobacterium sp. PtaU1.Bin242
AAGCTTTGGTAGTCGTTGCTGGAATGGAAGGAGCACTACCATCTGTAGTCGCTGGACTGGTGGATGTGCCGGTTATTGGAGTTCCCACATCGGTAGGATATGGTGTTGGTGAGGGTGGATTCACTGCACTCTTTGCCATGCTCCAATCATGCGCTCCAGGCATAGCTGTGGTAAATATAGATAATGGATTTGGAGCAGGAGTTTTTGCAGCAAAAATAACCAGACAGGGCTGATACTCTGATAAAAATCAATTTAAACAGGTAATATAAGGGATATAGAACCGATTTATAGACAGTATTTTTCTCCCCAATCACAAAGTGACTCTAAAATGGGTATAACACTGTCACCCTTTTCAGTTAGGGAGTATTCTACCTTAGGAGGTACTTCTGCATAGACCTTTCTGTTAATCAGACCATCTTTTTCCAGTTCACGAAGCTGTTTGGTAAGCATTCGTTGGGTTATGGAAGGTAAAAGTTTATTTATCTCACTAAAACGTAACTTTCCCTCTATCAAAACCCATAAAATAAGTGGTTTCCATTTCCCACCCAGTTGATCTAAAGCAGCTTCCACAGCATAACAGTAGTCTTTTTTTCCCTTCATCTACTACCCCCATCAGATTTTTCTACTTCCTATCATATAGTTAGTATACAAAATGGTAGTATATAACTTTCTTGTCTATACTTAGTTTAAATACCATTGGTTTTATTTATACAGTATAAACTATTTGAGGTGAAAAAATGCAAGTACAACTTGACTTACAGCATTTCTGTTGCGGTCCTAAAGGCTGCCAAATCGAAGTAGAATACGGCGAAATGATGGACGCAGAATAAATTATTTCAGATTTATTTAATTTAACATTTATTTTTCTTTAATTTTTATTTATTATTTTTTTAGAATGTCATGATTAGCTTAATTATTCACGAAATAGTTACAGGAACCTGTTGAAAATAATTTTATATTCATCAAGGTGAATGATTATAAAAAAGGTGAAATTATGGACGTTTTTGAGGCTATAAAAAATAGAAGAAGCATCAGGAAATATAAAAGCACGGAGATTGAAGATGAAAAAATTGATAAAATATTAGAAGCAGCCAGAATTGCACCTTCAGCAGCTAACAGACAGGAATGGAAATTCATTCTGGTAAAAGACCAGGAAAAGAGAGCTGAACTGGCAGATGCTGCTCAAGGACAGAAATTTGTAGAGCAAGCACCAGTAACCATAGTGGCCTGCTCCACAGAATCAGAAAGAATAATGCCCTGCGGACAACACGCATACACCGTTGATCTGTCCATCGCCATCTCATTCATGATCTTAGAAGCCACAGAACTGGATCTTAGCACCTGCTGGTTGGGTGCCTTCAACGAAAATGAAGTTAAGAAAATTTTAGATATCCCAGAAGAAATAAGAGTTCCAGCGATGTTTACCGTGGGATATGCTGATGAAGATCCAGCACCCAGGCCTAGAAAAGATTTAAATCAAATTGTATGTTATGAGAGATATGAATAACAAAATAATTTCTTAAAACAAATTTTATTAGAATTAATCTATTTGAATAGATAATCTTTTCAATTTTCTTCCATGTGGACAGATATAGATGCACAATCCACACACATTCCACTCTTCACCCTCATCACCAGATAGATACTCTTCACATTTCCGTGCATCATAACGGGCTTCACGAGGCTCATTTTCCCTAAAAGGCTCTCCATTTAAAGCATTTACAGGACAAATATCCACACACTCCATACAATCACCACATTGTACTTGCAAGGGTTTACCAGTCACTTCTAATGGTGCATCTGTAAGTACAGTAGACCAACGGACTCTTGGTCCGTTTTCTGGAGTTATAAGCATGCAGCTTTTCCCAATCCATCCCAGACCCGCTAAATTTGCTGCCAATTTGTGTGAGAAAACAGCGCATATTCTTTCATCATCAAAACGTTCTGAAGCAGGCACAGGTAATGCTTTATATCCTTCTTTTTGCAGTAAACCACTTAATTTGGCGGTGATCATGTCTAATCGCTGATTGGTCACATCATAAATATTTCTATAATTAACCGCCACTCCAAGCTCCTGTCTGTTTGGAAGTTCATCTACAATAGCATAGGGTAATATAATGCCTATAGAAATTGATCTGGGATATTGAGATACTATATCTCCTCCCTGTTCATGTATAGTCCTTTTTGCGGGGGATAAATCTGCAACACCAAAAAAATCTACACATTCCATCCTGGTGACTTCTTCTAAATTTTTATGGAGAGACATTTAAAATTCCTCGAAGTAGATATTTAATTTTATTAAATCTCTGTAAATTATAATAATTTAATCATAAAGAAATATTAATTGAAATAGAAAATTAATTTTTACAATAGCACAGCTCAAATTATATTAACATAATATCCCTTAAATAACCTACAAACCGACAGTGTTATCCAGTAGGGCAGATCCTTATCTCCTCCTCTCACAATCTTCAGATCAAAAGTGCCCTGGTGTTTCTGTTTATCTCTTAAGAAATTTAAAGCACTCTCTATCTGTGGATTATTAATTTTAAAACCAAG
>MVQZ01000062.1 GCA_002067565.1 Methanobacterium sp. PtaU1.Bin242
GGAAAGAACCACGGTTCCTTCTACCTGGGAGGCCAGATTCTCTGCCCTTTCCATATCCCTGTCATAAAAAAAATTTAGATCAACGCCCAGCTTTCCCTCAGCTGCAAAATTAGTGATTATGTTAGCTATGGCGCCGCATCCTAATATCCCCACCTTCATTGAATTCTTCCTAGGAAGGGATGGTTGTTGTTGATGTTGGTGTTTCAGTTATTTCAGGACTTATGAGTAAAATATCCCCTACAGCCTGAACCCTTTCATAGGGTATATCTATAGTTCCCTCTTCCTGCAGAGGCCTAATTTCATCTCTCTCTGGAACTATATTGATAGTGGTTTTTATAACATCCCTTATTCCCACATTTTTTTTATCAGGATTCATGGCCACTGCCTTTAAAGTGGAAACTCTCCCTTTTTTGATATTTAAAATCACGTCTTGGATTCTTCCAACATATTTTCCCCGGGTTGTGTACACGTCTAAATTATATAGAGCTGATAATTCTACCATTCAACCACCTTTCGACTTGTTGTTTTTACTTTTCTATCTTCTCCTTTAAGAAGATTACCCTCTAAAGCACTTATTTCTGCATCAATCTATACTAATTATAATTACATCCCAAAAATATCATTAAATAAAATTTAAAATCTACATATACTTAAACTTTGCGACTGAAGGGTCATAAATGTCGTTTAAGCTTATTTTAAACAAAAAAAATTGATATATTTGATTTGTATTTATATAAAAAAAAATAAAAACTGAAAAATTTATCAAAATAAAATACTATAAAAATAATGGTAATATTGTCTTTAAAAATTTGGATTTATAAAAAAATGGGTGCAAAAATTAATGCTGAGTGGGACCGCCTAAGAAAGGTGGCAGTTCACACACCGGGAATGGAAATGTTCTTTGGACTTCTTGATCCCTATGCATCACTCTATGAGAGGGCCTTTAGTCAGTGTGATGCATTAAGGGAGCATGAAATTCTGATTCACACCCTAAAAAATGAGTTGAAAGTGGATGTAGTCCCCCTCAAGAAAACCATTGTATCCATGGCCGATGAAAACCCTGTTTTAAGGGATGAATTGATAAATTTGGCTCAGGACAATATTTCTTTCACTGGAAATGATCAGGAAGTTAAAATGGCCCGAGAAGAAATGGACAAAAACAGGGCTAAATTAGATTCAGAACACTATTTTAACACCGCACTTTTAAATCCCTGTATTGAACTGGGATCAAGAGAAGGATCTCTTATGATTAACCTTAAGGTTACAGAAAGAGAACCTCTTTCCAACCTTTATTTTATGAGAGACCAGCAGATAGTGACTGATAAGGGGATGATACTCTCTTGCATGTCCAAACCGCAAAGAACAAGGGAACCATCTCTAACCCAACTTTTATGGAAATTTATAAAGGAGCCATTGATCCACGAAATACAATCTCCAGGCACCTTTGAAGGCGGGGACTTTATACCACTTAAAGAGTTTGCCCTTATTGGGCTGGGAGACCGTACAAATAGATCTGGAATTGAACAGATGCTAAAGCAGGGAGTGGATTATGATGAGATAGGCGTGGTGCATCAACCTAGCCATCCTCTGATACCGGGTGATAGAAGGGATCCCATGGTGAACATGCATCTTGACACCTACTTCAACATAGCCTCCCAGGGAGTGGCAGTGGGATGTGAATTGTTACTTAAGAATGCTCCTGTGGAGATCTATCACCACAGCGAGGATGGTTACATTAGGGCATCAGAACAGATGAATTTGCACGATTATATAAAAAACAAGGGATTTGATATCATCAACATCACCACCTTAGAACAGATAGCCTATGCATCAAATTTCCTATGCATAAAAAATGGAACGGTGCTTGCTGTTGAAGTGGAACGTGTTGCTGGAGCTGTTTTGGATAAACTTGAATCAAAGGCAAAGATAGAACCAGAAAGATATGAAAAGCTGCTAATTCAGGCCAGAAAAGATTACCGGAAACTTCGTGATGAGGGCCAGTTTTTCCCTCATAAAAAAGAGATCTACCAGCATAACATCGACGCATATCCCTTAAACCTGATGAACCTCACTGGAGGATATGGTGGTGCCCACTGCATGACCTGTCCATTAAAGAGGACATAAACATAAAAATGCATTAAAAAATAATTTTGAAACTCATAAAATTCAGGAGGCTAAAAAAATGGCCAGAAAAAAGCAAAATAGGAAAAATATGCTGGTTTCTTTGGGTGGTAATGCTATTTTAAAACACACTGAGGAAGGAACTGCCCAGGAACAGTTTGAAAATGTTAAAAAGACCAGCAGTTATATTGCAGAGTTAATCACTGAAGGTTATCATGTAGCTTTAACCCATGGTAATGGACCGCAGGTAGGTGACATTCTTCTGGCTTATGAGCTGGCTAAAAACACCCTCCCACCCATGCCTCTGGATATTTGTGGAGCACAGTCCCAGGGCATGATTGGCTACCTTTTCCAGCTCTCCTTAAAAAACATGCTAAAGGCATCCCAGATAGAAAAACCGGTTGTAACTTTAGTTACCCAGACTCTGGTACATAAGGATGATCCTCAGTTTGAA
>MVQZ01000063.1 GCA_002067565.1 Methanobacterium sp. PtaU1.Bin242
TGAAAAAAGGTTCTAAACATTATTTAGAATGGATGGATGGGGAATTAGGTTAAAAAAAATTTTAACAGGGACATCAGGTTGGGTGGTGTCGAAGATATTATTTAACAGTTAAAATATACCTTCTACAGCAAATCAAAAAAACAGGTCTTATTATTATTTATCTGATTTTATGGTGATCGTTTTGACAGATATTAACATAGAGAAGAAATGGCAGAGAGAATGGCTGGAAGCTCAATTATTCCAATCAGATCCCGATGAAAGAGAGAAATTATTTTTAACTGTGGCTTATCCTTATCCCAGCGGAGCCATGCACATCGGTCATGGTCGCACATATACAGTTCCGGATGTATATGCCAGATTTAAGAGAATGCAGGGTTTTAATGTTCTTTTTCCCATGGGCTGGCATGTGACCGGGTCTCCTGTTATAGGAATTGCCACCAGAATAGCTCGAAAAGATCCCTGGACTATGGAAATCTATAAAAACGTCCATAAAGTACCTGAAGAGGAGATTAATAAATTCATTGACCCGGAATACATTGTAAAATATTTCAGCAGCGAATATCATGAGGTCATGCAGAATATGGGATATTCCATTGACTGGAGAAGGGAATTTAGAACCACAGACCCTCATTATCAGAAATTCATTGAATGGCAGTTTAGAAAGCTTAAAAACAGAGGATTTGTAAGTAAAGGGAAACATCCGGTGAAGTACTGTCCTGAAGATGAAAATCCAGTGGGAGATCATGACCTTCTGGAAGGGGAAGGAGTGGCTATAAATGAACTTACACTGGTTAAATTTAAAATAAACGATGATTATCTGGTTGCAGCAACTTTCAGGCCGGAAACTCTCTATGGTGCAACCAATTTATGGTTAAATCCAGATGCAGAATACATCAGAATAAAAATAGCTGATGAGCACTGGATAATAAGTAAAAAGGCTTATGATAATATTGTTCACCAGAAAAAGGATATTGAAATTGTTTCCGATGTAAATCCCCGGAAATTAATAGGTAAATATGCAGAAAACCCATTAACCGGTGAAGAACATATAATATTACCTGCTTCTTTTGTTGATCCTGGCTATGCTACAGGAGTGGTTTATTCAGTCCCAGCACATGCTCCGGCTGATTTTATAGCTCATAAAGACCTTAAAGAAAACCATAAATTGCTGGCTGAATATCAAATTGAGAAAGAAGTGGAAAAAATAAAGCCAATAAGTATAGTACAACTTAAAGGATTTGGAGAGTTCCCAGCCGAAGAAATGATCCAGAAATATAAGGTTGAAAACCAGAATGACCCTAAACTGGGCGATGCAACCAATGAACTCTATAAATTGGAGCATGCTAAAGGTATGATGTATAATATACCGGATTACAGTGGATTGAAAGTACCATTTGCCCGGGATGAGATTATAAAGAAACTCCTTGAACTCGAGAAAGGAGATGTGCTGTATGAATTTGCAGAAAAGCCAGTGGTGTGCAGATGCGGCAGTGAAGTCATTGTTAAGATTATCGAAGACCAATGGTTCCTCAAATATTCAGATGAAAATTGGAAGAAACTGGCAATGGACTGCCTGGGACAGGAACAGATAATACCGCCCGAAGTAAGGGCGAATTTCGAATATTATATAGATTGGCTGGATGATTGGGCATGTTCCAGGAGAATAGGTCTTGGAACAAAGCTACCGTGGGATAAACAATGGTTAATCGAACCCTTAAGCGATTCAACCATTTATATGGCCTATTATGCTATTGCTAAATATATGAAGGACATTAATCCAGACTATCTTGATGATTCCTTTTTTGATGACGTATTTCTGGATGTAGGAGCATATTCTGGTGATATAGACTCCACATTATGCACTGACATTAAAGAAGAATTCAATTACTGGTACCCATTAAATTGGAGACTTTCAGCAAAGGATTTAGTGGGAAACCACCTTTCATTTCATGTTTTCCATCATTCAGCTATATTTTCCCGGGATAAATGGCCAAAAGGAATTGTAGTATTTGGAATGGGCCTTCTGGAAGGAAATAAAATGTCCTCATCAAAGGGCAACGTCATACTCCTCAACGATGCCATAGAAACCTATGGGGCTGATGTGGTACGACTGTTTTTAATGGCATCTGCAGAACCCTGGCAGGACTTTGACTGGAGAGAAAATGAAGTTAAAGGCATAAAAAAACGATTAGAATGGTTTTCAGAGTTTGTTGATCGGGTTCAGGAGATAAATGGAGGCCCCATATCCCTAAAATCCTTTAAACTGGACATGGAAGTGGAAATGTCCATCAATGCATGGATATTAAGCCAGATCAACATGAGGATTAAGGACGCAACAGAAGCTTTAGAAGGATTCCAGACAAGAAAAGCACTACAAGAAGCATTATTTCTCTTTAAAAAAGACATAGATTACTATTTCCGCCGTACTGAACAAGAATTAGCTAAAGATAGGGTTTCTTCTGAAATTTCAAATGTACTAATATATCTGTTAAGCAATTGGATACGTTTAATGGCACCATTCGTACCCCATACTTGTGAGGAAATGTGGAGTAAAATAGAGGGGGAGGGCTTTGTATCCGATGCTAATTGGCCAGAATATAAGGCTGA
>MVQZ01000064.1 GCA_002067565.1 Methanobacterium sp. PtaU1.Bin242
GACGATGTTTTAAAAATAGCAGGACATAGAATAGGTACTTCTGAGGTTGAATCGGCTTTTGTAAGCCATCCTGCTGTTGTAGAAGCAGCAGTAATTGGTAAATCAGATCCTATAAAAGGAGAAGTAATTAAAGCATTTGTCATACTAAAAGAAGGTTACGAACTAAAAACTCAGCTAATTGAGGAGTTAAGCCGGCATGTAAGGTATGAATTAGGGCCTGTTGCAGTTCTGGGTCAAATCACCCAGGTTGATTCACTTCCCAAAACCAGAAGCGGAAAAATCATGAGAAGAGTTTTAAGGGCCAGAGATCAGGGAGAGTACGAGGGAGATACATCAACACTTGAAGAATAACTATAGAGGTATGGTAATTTTTTAATGAAATCCTACCTTTTTTTTTAAATTTTTTAAAACCAGAAGCCAAATATAATTTATTAGATCAAATTAGCATTTTTTTTTGCATTATAAATTGTATCAAACTTTCTTTAAAATCAGCTGATCAATGCCAAAAATTGATTATAGATCAGACTTATCAAAATAGAGTATAGATAAGACTTATCACCTATTACTCTGATTTTTTACATGTAAGTAGATAAATAAGGAGACCTGCACTACTTAAAACTGCAAATACTAGAAAAGCAGTTTTTAAACTTAAAAGAAAGAGATCAAAATTGGCTGTTGTGATCTGGACATTTCCCAGGAAAGTGGCGAATATATAAAGTAGTATTCCCAGGGAGAATGTTTGACCGGCGTAGATCATGGTGGATAAAGTTGCTGATGCAATTCCATAATTCTCCTTTCTCATACTGCTCATTAAAATGTTGGTGGTTGGTGCAGAAAACAGAGCCTGGCCTATTCCTACCAGGATTAATCCCATCACAATAACCCATAGACCCGTGTCTAGATTTAAAGTGGATAAGATAAGCAACCCTATGGTAGTCAACACCATCCCCACCACTGAAAATATCCTGCTATCAACATGATCTGATAGACGTCCCACTGGAGGGGAAAGGATTGCCACCATTAAAGGTTCAACAGCAAGCAATAATGCCGTCATTTGGGGTCCTAAAGACCGTAGATCCTGCATGTAAAGGCTTAAAAGTGTCCAGATAGCTGTGATGGAAACATTTATTAGAAATATGGTCAGGGCAGGGATTGCTGATACCCTCCTTTTTAATTCCCTCAGTCTTATAAGTGGGTTTAATGATTTAATTTCCTGAATTATAAAAATTGAAAGACCCACCATACCAGAAAGCAGTGCAACTTTTCCCAGATCACTTCCAAAAGAGGAAACACCATATAGCAGTGCTATGATGGAAGGCACATACATGGCAGATCCCTTTAAATCAAATTTATCATCTTTAGAACCTACCCACTCCCCTTTAAGTCTTAGTAATATGAGGCTTAGGATTATTAATCCTAATGGTATGTTGAAAAAGAATATACTCCGCCATCCCAGGTTTTCCGCCAGGAAACCTCCCAGAAGTGGTCCTAAAAAAAGCCCAGCAAATACAGAGGTGATATAAAATCCCAGAACTTCGCCCCGATGATCCGATGGATAGACTGAGATCAGGAGTGCAGCACCTGTGGCAAACATCAGTGAACATCCCCAGCCCTGCAGGAAGCTCCCCATAACTAAAAACAGTCCTGAAGGTGATATAGCTGACATGAAAGATGCTGATGTATATATGACAACACCATAGGTGAATATCTTTTTTCTGCCATGAATATCCGCTAGCCTGCCAAATGGCAGTAGGAAAGCGGCATTGGCCAGAACAAAAACTGTGGGTATCCATCCCAGCAGGATTACATCCACATTCAGATCAGTCTGGATCAGGGGAAGGGCTATGCTGAGTGATGAGCCCATAAATGGAATAAGGAATGACCCCAGTGCCACCACTATCAGAGCGCACTTTCTCACATTTAAATGGTTCATTTTTATCAGAAAGTATTATGGTATTCATATAACATAAATTTACAGTATAATATCCCAGATATATGATAAGGAAGAGTATTTCGCTCTATTAAATTATTTATAAAAGTACATTCATTATACATTTATAGAGGACTTTAATCCTGGTCTAAATATATTATTAAGAAATCAGGTGAAAACATGACAACTTATAAAGTGGAGATTGAAAGAAAAAAATGCACTTCCTGTGGAAACTGTGTGGATGAATGTCCTGAATTCTTCAAATTGGATGAAAACGGTATATCCCATCTTAAAGAATCAGAAAGAACAGGAGATAATGATAAATTAGAGATGGCGGATTCTGGTTGTTGTCTGGATGCTGCTCTGGGCTGTCCTGTGATGTGCATTCATGTATATGAAGATGGTGAAGAGATAAGCTAAGAAAGAAAGATTAATATGTTAAAACCATCCTATCACACCCTTAAAAACTTCAAATTCCAATCTGGAGCTGTTCTTGAGGATCTCACCCTGGAATACGCCACCCTGGGAAGGGCCAGAAGAGACAAGGAAGGTAACATTCTCAATGGCTTGCTTTTCCTTCATGGTTGGTCTGGTAGCTACACATCTTTCAGGCGTTTCATGGATTTAACCCGGCCCGGAGAGGTTTTTGATAAGGATAAATATTTTATCATCTCCACCACTGCTCTTGGATCCCCTGGATCGGCAGCTCCCTCCACATCCTCTTTAGGAAATGATTTCCCCACTTACAACATTGAGGATATGGTCACTGCTCAGCACCGT
>MVQZ01000065.1 GCA_002067565.1 Methanobacterium sp. PtaU1.Bin242
TCGGCAAAACAGCTGCATCCGGATTAAATAAGACCTTAGGAGATGAGTTAACCATTTCCAATCAGACCTTTAAAATTGTAGGTATATATGAAACCGGTGACTTTATGGAAGACAGGGGAGCTATTACCTCTCTAAGTGTGGCCGAAAACATTACCAACACCACCGGTGTCTCATTAATACTGGTAAAAGCAGGAAACGACATTTCAACCGATGAACTGGCGGAGAAAATTGAACAAACCTATCCCAATCAGCTTACCACCAGCAAATCCCTTTCAGGATTTGATCGGATGAACCAGGGGCTTCAAACAATCACCTCAGGCTCCTGGGCCGTTTCGATTATCGCCCTGCTGTTCGGTGGTGTTATGGTGGTAATCACCATGATGAAATCAGTCTCAGAAAGAACCAGGGAAATAGGTGTTCTCAAGGCAGTAGGATGGAACAAGAAGAGTATATTAAAACTTATACTGGGTGAATCTCTAGTACTGGCAGTTACAGCAACATTTATTGGTTTAATAGTTGGTGTGGGTGTTGTTGAAATCATATCCACCACCCGTATGTTGATGGAGATAGAACCAGCCTTCTCAGCGAACCTATTACTCAAAGCCGTGGTTGTAGCGCTGCTTCTGGGCATAATAGGAGGTTTATACCCTGCATACAGAGCTTCTCAACTGGCACCAACCGAGGCGTTGCGCTATGAATAAAAAAACCATTAAAACCAAAGTAGCAATGAATAAAGAGAGTGTAGTAAATAAAGAAACGGTTTTCGAAGGCAAGCCAAATAAAGAAGAAACCGTAAATAACAAAGACAAACCAAATAAAGAAGAAAATGTGCCCAAAGAGAAGATAATCTCCATTAAAAATCTGATCAAAACCTATGATCAGGGAGGAATAGTGGCCCTGGATGGAATTGATCTGGAAATAAGAAGAGGAGAGTTTGTTTCCCTGATGGGTCCTTCTGGCTCGGGGAAATCAACTCTTCTAAACATTTTAGGAGCACTGGACCAGGCTGATGAAGGATCTGTAAATGTTGCTGGTTTTGATCTAACCGAAGAGAGGGATTTCAGTTCTTTCCGTTCTCAGGAGATAGGATTTATATTCCAGCTGCATAATCTGATACCTAACCTGACTGTTTCAGAAAATGTGCAGATTCCCATGCTGCAGACGGAAACATCAGATGATGAGATGGTGCAAAGAGCAACCGATCTATTGAAATCGGTTAACCTCCAGAATAGACTGGATCAGATTCCCACCAAGCTTTCCGGTGGTGAAAGACAGAGAGTGGCCATAGCCCGGGCTCTGGTTAACCATCCCTCCATTATACTGGCAGATGAACCAACCGGTGCTCTGGATTCAAAAACAGGGGATATAATTTTAAAACTGCTTCGAGAAATCCACCGAAAAGAAAATGTAACCCTTATACTGGTAACCCATGAAGAATATGTAGCTCGCATGGCTGATCGAACTATAAATCTTTTAGATGGAAAAATAAGTTGATAATTAATGTTTATGATGGTACTAAAAACTTCAACCGCCCCCTATATCCATTTAGTACCATCTTTTTTTATTTAAAGTAGCTGGATAAGAGCCGAAGGGATAATTAAAAATAACAGGAAACAATATAGTATGAAAATGGACTGATGGGTGTGAAAAACAGCCCACTCACTATTTATAGTTGGATGAAAGAACCCAAAAAACTCTTCGCAGTACAGGGGGTTTAAATCCTCCTCCACAATCAATTAGTAGAATCTCCTATTTTCTTTTTGAATCAAATCCCAATAAGAAATATACTCATAGCAAATATCAGGAATATAATAAGTCTTTTCATCCCCTTTGCTTTCTGGTTTCATGGCATATAATGGCATGTTCCTTTTCAATCTCAATAGCAATAACCCATGGATCTGCTTAATCATCTGTTGGAGTTTGGGTTCTCTTGAAATTTTTTACATCAAAGACCTTTCCTGGGAGACATATTAAACGTTTTTAACATTAATACGGTACCTTTCTAAGAAATTGTTTAATATGAAGGATATATAATTATTCATTATGGCTTTGATGATCTCTCCTGATAATATTGTCATTGAAAAATTAACGTAGGAAAACGGGTATTAGAATTAGTGGACTTCTTAAAACACGATAATCCTAAATTTATAAGAGACCTTGTTTGAAATCTTCCATTATTGCAATACACTGCATCAAAAAAAGCTTATTTCACCATCATACTTTATAAAATGTTTGAATGCTTCATAAACAAATGACTATCTTCTGCTGTAGTGAAATCCTTTAATGTATGTCCTTTGTTTCTAACTTCTTTTTTAAAACAGTTATTGTTTCAGTGACTACCAGTTTAGAGATTATTTTTTCTTCATTTTTAATAATTTTAGCTATTTCAACAGCTCTTTCATGGTTTTCTTCTCTTTTTACAAAAAAGGCAATTAAATAACTAATATCTAAAAATATCATAATTCACCATTTCTCAACTTTTTTACTTCCTTAGTTGCACTAAATGGTTCTTTTGCAGTTACAATCCCTGCTAATCTTAGAAAATTATCTCCTTTTGTTTTTGCCTGCTTTTTTTCCTCTTTCTCAAGCAGAATTCCTTTTTTCAACAACTGATTTAACATTTCTGTCTGCGTAGTTTCTTTACTATTTGCTAATATCTTTAATTCTTTTAACAGATCTCGTTCAATGTTCATAGTTGTTTTAACTTTTTGAGTTGACATAGAATCTTA
>MVQZ01000066.1 GCA_002067565.1 Methanobacterium sp. PtaU1.Bin242
GTTGTGCGTGACGATGACCGTCATCCAAATCAAGTGAATGGGCAAATATTCCATTGGCCAGCCCAGCATCTGGAGCGCTGGCTTTACCCTGGCCTAACACTGTTGAATCATCACCTACTTTTATTAGATTTTTAACTGCCGAGCCACTTTTAGTTTCAGATCCTTTTAAAGCCACACCCAGAAAGTCTGAAAAACAGAGTTTAGTCTTTTCTTTGACATTTTCGGGTAGCTGGTCATAATCAGTGGAGACTATAAACTCAGTTAAGTTTGAGGTGATCATTGTTCCTAACTCATACTGTTATGGTAAAAACTTTTTGGTTTTAACATCACCTTTTTTGAATAAAATATTTTAATCTATTACAAAAACTGAAAACAAGCATAAAAATCAGTTAAAACTTGTATAAAAATTAATAACTAATTTCAGATGATAAAATAATTGAAATAATAAACTTCTAATTATAAAAAAAATGGAAAATGGAAAAATGGAAATTAAAAATTAAATTAAAAAATCTAAAATTACATAATCTAATATTGTATAAATTGTGTTTATTATATAATTTCTAATATTAATTTAAATCAATTGTAATAATAATTAAATTTTTAAAATTGATATAATTAATATACTTAATAATATATATTCCTGTTTAAAAATTGTTCTCAGATCAATCCTGTTTTAAGAAAGATCATTCCTCTAAAATTATTATTAATATCATTATTTTTTAATCCGGATTAGGGGTTTGCTTAGATGTCTTCGTGCAGAAGGTGGAACTTCATAAAATCCTTTCTTTATATTCCTTTCCACTTCAATTAGGTCTTTTACTCCATCCCTAAGCTTAAATCCGCATTTTATACATTTATATCCCTTACCTTGTCCGGCTGATTTCATCCTTTTACCGCATTTACAAAGTGGATTTCGGGCTTTGTAAAACTTTGTCTGCTCTAAAATCTCTATTTTCTCCAGGTTAAGAGTTCCTTTCTCCCCAATTCCCCCATAGACTTTTAGCTTATCGTCTTTCTTTAATTCTTTAATTACATTTCTGAATCCTTTGGTGGGTTCATAGGCTGCGCATTCAATGCTTCCTGAGTCATCTTCAAGTGAAAAAATGATATGACCGCCTTCGATGATATGTGGTGAATCTGTTACAGTACCATTGGTAATATAGCTTTTATATTTCTCCATCTGGGAGATGGTATTGCTATTAATCAGATGCATGTCGGTGTGCTGGTTACTTACATAAACTGCGATTCTTTCAATGGGCTCATATGTTTTCACCATATTATGAGCTTCTAGAACAGCGTTTGCTGTTTCTCCTCTTATACCGTACAGTATAGGGCATGGGGTGTGGGGTTCTATGGCAATATAACCCTCCTCTTCATCTAGATTGTCAAATGTTTGTGGATAAGTTTTTTTATTCATTTCATGTACTGAATGGTATTTGATTTTCCTTTTTTTACCATAATTCTCCGGAGTTCTGTAGGAGAGAAGTTCATAGGTTTTATCAGACAAAGGACATCCTATTGCTGCTAATGCTCCGATTATTCCTCTGCCTTTCTTAAATTTAACTATTTCGGCACCTATTTCCTGTGCAAGTTTTTCACTTTCTTCTATCGAAACAATATTCATTATGGCGTTAAGTGAGAAATTTTCCAGTTGAGATTGGATCTTTACTTCAGAAATTTCTTTATTATAATCTTTCACACCATTTATTTTATAGAAAACCACACCAGGGTTAGTGTTCTCCTCCTGAAGATGCGATAACTCTTCAACACAGTTTAAAATAAGATTTTTAGCCCTTTCATATTCTTCTTTTGATTTAATAACTAATTTAAAGGAAATTGCCCCATTTCCACGGGTTTTGAAACGTGCGAAGGGGTTTAAACGTATCAGACGAGGGTAACCTATTAACTTGAAACCGTAATCTTTAAGTTCATCCATTACCACAGCACCTATATACGTGGTGCACATTCCCTCACTGGAATCAGTATCATCGATACCCACATATAACAGATCATACATAGTTTCATTGCACATTTCATAACACATATATTTTATCTTTAATTTAATTCAGGTGGTCACATGGATGCTATGCCCATGCACAGAGATCAGGTTTTATTGGAGATAACAGAACTCCTCTCCAATCATGGTTTTGAAACTTCTAACATCTATGATAGAAGTTGTTTTGACATGGTTGCTCGTCGCGAGTTAATTCTGCTTTTACTTAAGGTTTTAATCAATGTAGATGGTTTCAGCAGCCAGCAAGCTCTGGAAATAAAAAAGATAGCCCGGACTTTCCTGGCTTCACCCCTTATTGTGGGGTTTAAATCAAAAACAGAACCTCTTGAGGAGGATGTTGTTTATGAAAGACATGGAATACCTGTGGTGGCTCCAGAAACCCTGCGTAACATGGTTGTTGATGAGGTATATCCTGAAGTTTTAGCCGATCGTGGCGGCTACTACGTGAAGATAGATGGAAATGTAATTAAAGAGGTCAGAGAGAAGAATAATCTCTCACTTAAGGATTTAGCGGATATAGCTCATGTTTCTCGGGAGACAATATATAAATACGAACGGGGTATGGTCAAAGCCTTTCCAGAAACAGCTATGCTACTTGAAAGTATTCTGGACATGAAAATAACTGTTTCTATAGACTTATTTAAAACTCCAGAATTAAATGAATTGTGTGAAGATGAAAAAACCGAAACCCTAAAAACTACCCAGAAAGAGCCAAAGGAACTGGCAAAACTGGGTTTTGGTATTATACCTACCCA
>MVQZ01000067.1 GCA_002067565.1 Methanobacterium sp. PtaU1.Bin242
CATCGCAAGACGAGTGGTTAATTGAGAAAATACTCTCATTTTCGGATAAAAAACCACTGGATGGACAGGCTACTGCTTATGTTTGTAAACAGGGTGCTTGTATGCTGCCCACCACCGATGTGAAGGAATTGATGGATTTATTGTTGAAATGATTTGATTTTTAATATTATAAGAAAGGGATTTTTAATTATTATAAGAAAGAATAGAAAAATATGTTTAAATAGTAATCATTTTCACATATTCCATTTTTCTACTGGTCTGGAACAAATTGGTGAGTGTGTTCATTCGCTGGGCGTCTCCTTCCATTATAAAAACTTCCAGACATTTGTTTTCCCGGAGATGACTGTGAATCTGGGTGCTGATTATATCCTCAAAATCATGTTTTATCTCAGTTACTTTATCTTCAGATTTCTGATCATGGATCAACAGCAAAACAGAGTTTATATCCCCTTTTTGACTTTTTTTCTCATTATTATCAGCGATTAACATGCGGGTGCTGGTTCTGATTACTTCTGATCTTCCTGAAAATCCTACCTCTTCCTTTAACTGGTCTATCTCCTGGAGAAGCTTTTCTGTAAGTGAAACACTGATTATGGCCATAAACCTACTATTTTAATAATTGTTTATATATATATATTGCTAAATTTTATTAAGAATATTTTTAAATATTAATAAAATTATATTTATATCAATAAAAAACCGAGATAAAACCTATAAAAAAATTGGGGTTGAGAAAATAATGAATAAAAAAAGGCTTCTGGTAGTTATCATTATTTTAATCGCAGCAACCGCTGTTTTAACCTATCTTGCCTCCCAAAATGGTGGGCAAAGTAACAATGGGAAGATAGGGGTGGTGGTGAGTGTGGCCCCGGAGGTGGAATTTGTAAAGGCGGTTGGCGGTGACCGGGTGAATGTATCACTGATGGTACCTCCCGGTGCAGATCCACATACTTATGAACCCCTGCCCAACCAGCTTAGAGATGTTTCCCAGGCCAAGATGTACGTGGAGGTGGGAACACCCCTAGAATTCGAGCTCAATTATATGGACAGAATAAAAAGCACTAACCAGAATATGCTGGTGGTTAACAGTTCACAGGGCATAGAATTAATACCAAACACTGCAGAACATGAAGATTCCAGCGATCCCCATGTATGGGTATCTCCTAAAAAGGCCAGGATAATGGTGGAGAACATATATCAGGGTCTGGTCCGGGTTGATCCGGCAGGTCAGGAATATTATGCTAAAAACAGGGATCAGTACCTCCAGCAACTGGACCAGCTGGATAAAAACATAACAGAAACTCTTAAAGGAAAAGAAAACACTAAGATACTGGTCTACCATCCTGCCTGGGCTTATTTCTGTAATGATTATCATCTCGAGCAGATAGCCATAGAATCCGGGGGAAAAGAGCCAACCTCACAGGAAATCGCTAAACTGGTGGATATGGCCCGGGAAAACAATATAAAGGTTATATTTGTAGAGCCGCAGTATAGTCCGCAGGCTGCTCAGGTCATAGCCTCTGAGATCGGGGGGCAGGTGGTGGTTATAGATGCTCTTGATAGAAACTACCTGGAAAATATAAGAAAGGTTACTGAGGCATTTTCTAAGATTTAAAAATTTTTTTTATCTTTCATATGATACATGATCCACCATCCAAATTATTATTATTTCATATAAATTATTAAAAGAATTTCTATTATCTTTTAAATCAATGAAGGTTCATAAATATCCAATAGAAGAGAGAGTGAAACATAATTAAGAAGAGGGGTGAGTTTGTGACCTTAAATGCTGTTGAACTGAAGGATGTATCACTAAAATTCAAGAACCTATCGGTGCTTGTTAACATAAACCTCACCATAAAAGAAAATGATTTCATGGCCATAATAGGCCCTAATGGCGGAGGGAAAAGCACCCTGTTAAAGGTTATACTGGGACTTCTAACCCCTGATACTGGTTCTGTTTCTGTGTTCGGCAGGAAACCGGAGAACGCCAGGAAACTTATGGGTTATCTCCCCCAGAAAGTTATTTTTGATCCTGATTTTCCCATAAACGTTTTTGACACCATACTTTCTGCCCGTTATCATGGGCTTTTTAGGGGACATACTGAAGATGATCTAAATGCAGTTCGTGAGGCTCTTAAAGATGTGGAGATACAGGATTTAGCCGATAGGCAGATAAGTAAATTATCCGGCGGACAGATGCAGAGGGTTTTTATTGCCCGGGCTATTGTAAGAGAACCCCAACTTCTTCTCTTGGATGAGCCTATGGCCAGCATTGACCCGGAGTTACAGAACTCCTTTTACCGGCTTTTATCTCGGCTTAAAAATAAAATGGCTGTGGTTCTGGTAAGTCATGATGTGGGGGCGGTTTACACTCAGGTGGATAAGATCGCCTGCCTAAACCAGAAACTCTACTATCATGGTCCTGCTGAATATGCAGGACAGGTTTTAGAAGAGATATATCACTGCCCCATCGAATTAATAACCCATGGCGCACCTCATCGGGTGCTTAAGAAACACTGATTAAAGATTCAATATTTTATGTGATTTATAAAATTGATATAATATCTGTAGATGATAATTTAAGATAAAATAAGGCCAGTAAAATGATTGAAATGAAATAATGGTGATAAACCTAATGATTTTAGAAATATTCCAGTACCAGTTCATGCAGAACGCCTTTGCAGTTGCTTTCCTGGTTAGCGTGGCCTGTGGTGTGGTGGGTACCTATGTGGTTATAAAGAGGATAGTCTCTTTAAGCGGGGCCATA
>MVQZ01000068.1 GCA_002067565.1 Methanobacterium sp. PtaU1.Bin242
TACCACAGATTAATGGCATATACCGTGAAGATTATCTTAAACATTCTGGACTTACTTGTTTAGAAGAACCAACAGTAGATGGGGTGTTAATAAGTCATGCGCATATGGATCACTCTGCCTATGTGCATCATCTCCGAGAAGATATCCCCATCTATCTGACACAGGAATCCTATTTAATCATGAAAGCTTTACAGGACACCAGTGCCACATCCTTCAATGAACTGATCACATTAAAGAAAACATTTCATTTAAGACCTAAAAAGAGAGTCAAAGAGGGTACATCAACCCATTCCAAGTTAAAAGGAGAAGAAGCCGAAATCAGCAGAGACATAAGGATTATAAAGCCCTATAAGGAATTTTCATTAGGGGATATGAAGGTCTGTTGTGCTCCTGTTGATCATTCACTGCCAGGTGCCTGTGCATATCTATTAGATACAGATGATGAGGGAATAGTTTATACTGGAGATCTGCGCTTTCATGGTCGAAATTCCCATGATACTCGGGAATTTGTAAAGAAAGCCAGGAAATTCCAGCCAACTGTTATGTTATGTGAAGGGACCCGTATGGAACGAGATACCAATACCAGTGAAGAATCCATTATGAATAGGGTTATTGACATAGTGGATGGCTATCAAAACCATGTGTTTGTAAATTATCCCATCCGTGACCTGGACCGTTTTTTAACCTTCTATGAGGCAGCCCAGAGGACAGGGAGAACTATGGTGGTAAGCCTGAAAGAAGCCTACATTTTAAACTTGTTTACCGATGCAGGATACTACTCTTCATTAGATGTGGCGGTTTATATACCCAAAAAAGGATGGGGTATAATCGGTGATGAGGACTGTCTTTGTATTGATGGTGAATGGGTTACCAGCTCACAGTTACACCAACAACACCTCGAAGAGGGATATAAAAAATGGGAGAGAAAATACTTAGAACTGGAAAACACGGTAAATTATAAGGATATCAGAGATACTCCTACTGAGTACATCTTCAGCTGTGATTTCTTTGAACTAAAGGAACTAATAGATATCAAACCCGAAGAAGGACTATATTTCTGGTCTAAAACTGAACCATTCAATGATGAAATGGAAATAGACTACCAGAAAGTTAAAAACTGGATTAACCACTTCAATCTGGAAATGATCAGCGAAGGAATGCACGGATCTGGCCATGCTAACCGAACTGAAATTCTAAAGATGATACAGGAAATCCAGCCTGAAAAAATATATCCCATACACACAGAGAAGAAACAAGAGTTTGAAGTATTAAGAGAAGATGGGATGGAGGTAGTTTTTCCAGAGTTAAATCATTAGATTCCTTTTTTTAAATATTTTCTGTTTTTCACCAAAATCTTATTTACTAGTAAGATTTATCATCCCATTAGCAGTTTCTTCCAAATTACCATTCTTAATCAGCTCTTTAATCATAGAATTGATCCTATCACCTGTAGCTGCCCTGACCACCTTTATTCCGAAAAGATTAGCCACCTGTTTTTTAAGTTCATCAGGAGGGGTGGCAAACTGCTGCCTAATCACCATTTTAATTGCTTCTGCAATTTCCTCATCACAAATCAGCTTAATATTAGTGGGCTGACCTTTTGATCTTCTTCTGACGATAATTTTCTGGTTTACTGGATAGAGGAATTCATCTTTAATTAATAGATCCCCATCCATTTCAGCCATTTCCCTAGCAGAACTTAAAATATCCTTAATTTTTTTACCAGCTCTTTTAATGCCCCATAAGGTTTTTATTCTTTTTATCAGTTCTTCATTGTGTATGGGACCTTCAACTTCAACTATCTGAACTATAGCTTTGCTGATTTCTCCCATAGATTTTTGAGGTAACTCCACAGTGGAATCAACATCAATAGATGAGCAAATTTTATAATCAGTAACTTCTGATTCAACTGACTTATCCATGGGCTTATTAGAAGATTTAATCTTATCCTTAACCGGTTCTATTTCCTTAACCAGCTTTTCCACCTTTAAATGATCAGATACTATTCTATCACTTTTTGGTGTTTTCCCGGCATTTTCTATTGCCTCTAAGAGTTTCCTCTGGCTTTCACCCCGGTTCCTGTACCAATCTGTGGACCATATGCGGTGGAAGTTCCATCCTAAACCTTCTAAAACCTGCTGTCTCAGCCGGTCTCTATCCCGGGCTACTGGTGAGCTGTGATACATGGCCCCGTCACATTCCACTCCAATTAAATACCTGCCAGTATGTTCCGGATCAACAATTGCCAGGTCTATCCGGTATCCGGCGCAGCCCACCTGTTTATGGACATTGTAATTGTTACTTTTAAGGAACCTATAAACAGATTCTTCAAAGGGAGACTCTGTATCCTCTCCTGGTCCTCCAATACTTTCCAGGTTCTTGGTTTCAGCATATTCCATAAACACCTTTAATGCTTTTAGTCCAAAGGAGGAGCTTGGCTTGAGTTCAATGTCCCTGGCCTTGAAATTGGCGTATATTATACACTGTTCTCTGGCTCTGGTAACTAAAACGTTTAAACGTCTCTCTCCTCCATCATAGTTTAATGGTCCGAAGTTGTGTGATAAATTATGGTTCTGGTCAAATCCAAAACCAATACTGACCATTATAACATCTCTCTCATCACCCTGTATGGTTTCCAGGTTTTTTACAAAGAAATGTTCATCCTGACTGCTGGTGAAGAATTCCTCCATCTCCGGGTGGAGTCTGAGCTGTAATTCCAACTCCTCCAGTATGGCCTGCTGCTGCCGGACATTGAAGGTGCCCACCCCAAGACTTTTACCCTTACCATATTTCTGGTAATGCTGGAATGCCGCCTGAACAACACATCCTGCTTCCTTGAGGTTTTTACCACTTCTCCCCCGGTCATAAACCGTATCTGGTAAATGGACAAATTTAAGCCCCAGATCTTTACTATCATGGCAGGGGGAGGGATATACTAATAATTCATTGCTGTAAAATTCCTGATTGGATACGGCGATTAATGATTCATGACGGCTGCGGTAATGCCATTTTAACATTTTCGAGGGGAAACCACGTGATTTAGCCAGTTGTAAAATGCTCTCCATATCCTTAATACTATTTAATTGATTGTCAGCATCATCATCTATATCTGATTGTGCATCAAAAAATGATGTTGGCGGTAACTGTTTGGTATCGCCCATTATAACTGCTTTTTTAGCTCTTAGAAATGATCCAAGCGCATCTTCTGGTTTAACCTGACTAGCTTCATCAAAAATAACATAATCAAATCTCAGATCACCCATACCCGCCGGGTCCAGGTACTGGGCCACAGATAAGGGACTCATCATAAAACAGGGCTTAATCTTCTGGATTAAACCACCTGTTTCTTTAAACAATTTCCGGGGAGCCATATGCCCTCGTTTACGAGCAAATTCACTTTTAAGTATTCCCAGCTGTGAATTAGGTGATGCACTGATATTAAGGGGAGGACGCCGATCATAGACTTCCTTAATTATCCGGTGCCGGTTAAGTTCAATAAGATTATTATCTAATAATCTGAAATCCTCTATTTTCTTCTCATGCAATTTACCAATGAAACCGGAGATCTCAGGATAAGTATAAAACACAGTCTCCAACAGGGAATCGGCAAAATTAGCTTCAAAACAGGGAGAAACATCATCAGGATTTAAAATATCCGAATATATCAAATCAACCATACCCTCTGCCCTGGTCTTCGATAGGTCATTTAAGCCCTGAATAAACTGGGACCACTTATGTAAACTGTGAATCTCAGTTTTAAACACATCTAACTGAAAGTGGAGATCCTCTAATGATCTGGCTAAAAATATCTGTTTATTGAAGTGCAGGTAACCGTCTAAGTCTTCTATGGTTTTTTTAAATTCAACACCTATTCGGTTGATCTCTGATATATTATCTTCTATTTCCTGACTATTTACTCCTAGACTTACTATTTCAATACTTTCTGGGGTGATTAAATCTTTACTTAATCCATCTTTAAAGGGTATTATCCACTGACTAAAATCTATTAGAGATTGGGTGTTTTCAAGAGAACCCCAGTAATGTCCGAAAAGATTTCGGCCACTGGTATCATTTTTACGGATTTCATCCCTGATTTTCTGATATTTATAGGCTTCTTCCAGGTCAGAGATAACTATCTCGTTACTGGGAAGGTTCTCTTTATAATAGGATGAGATATTATTCTTTAATTTTTTAAAATCTCTGCTTAAAAATTTAAATAACCGGGAAGAATGTGATTTATACTCCTCCAGTAAGACCCTGATATCCTCATCCAGTATTCTTTTATCTAATCTGGTGAAGACCTTCTTATCATATCTATTTAAACTCTCTAAATCTCTGATAAACTTATAACCCTCAACCTGCTCTATATCCCAGCTATCTCCCAGTATAACCTCCTTTTCAACTGGGAGTGATTTGGCCACAACTTCAGCTGATGATATTGATTTATTTAGATCATCCAATGTTTCAGGAGGCTTGACTCCGGTGATCTTTACTAAATAGGATATCCGGTTATTCAGCTCATCTAATAAATCAGTGGATGTTCTGGTTAATTGTTCTATATCCTCCTGGTCTGTGGGATAGATCTGATCTGGTTTACAGTTTCTCCAGGGATTACTGTTAATGGGCTGGATCAAAGTTAAAAGTTCACTTATATCTCTTAGTTGGGAATGGATAATATTCCAATCTTTGATGGTTACTTTTTCCGGGTCTTTCACCTTAAATCTGGGTAATCTACGACTATTAAAATGTAGTAATGATCTCTCTTTTAATCCGAAGAGATAATAGGGGGTGTATTTGATCTTCCCGTAGGGTGTGTGTAACAGGTCAATGTAGCGATTCAGTTCTTCTTTAAGCTGTTCCATTTTATTGAATTCTTCCTCTGATTCAATTTCCAACTCCCGGGTGTTGGTGATTGTTGTCTCTAATTCCTTTAGTATTTCCTTTTTCTTTGATTTATGGCTGTGTATCTCCAGACAGAACTCGCCCAGGCCTATTCTGTCTAGTCTAGTTTTAACCACTTCCAGGGCGGCCATTTTTTCACTGACAAAGAG
>MVQZ01000069.1 GCA_002067565.1 Methanobacterium sp. PtaU1.Bin242
CCTGGGATCAAATCGGGACTACCATCCCGATGCCAACCACCACCACTTGGAATCATGCTTCACTTGACCTTAGCGCAATTCCAGACGGAAACTACTTCCTTGGATTCGAAGTTCTAACCAGCACTTCTACCTCGAGCATCTACATCGATCATATAATCGGGCCAGATTTTGCTTCTGTTGCTCCCGGCCCTGCCACACCTACAGCGCCGGCAAATGCAGCCATCGATGTATCCCAGTTCCCCACCTTTACCTGGACTGCTCCCACCACTGGCGGCATCCCAACCGGGTATAAGGTTTTTTGCGACACCAATGCTGATCCGACCACTCAGATAGCCGATGTAGCCGCTTTAACCTATACCGCTACTACCGCATTGCCATACAGCACCTTACTCTATTGGAAAGTAGTTCCTTACAATACCGCCGGCGATGCTACAGGCAATACGGTGTTCAGTTTCACCACCAGAGCTGATCCTACTATCTATGCTCTTCCCTGGAGCGAAGATTTTGGGACTACTGGCACTGTCTTCCCACCCACAAACTGGAGCAGATGGTCGGGAGCCTTGGCTGACCCCAGCACCCTTACTACTGGATCCACAGTTTGGGGACAAGACAACTGGTTGAATGACACTACCGTCACTCCCGTAAACTACTGTGCCAGAATGAATATTTACAGCACAGCCAGACAGCACTGGCTGATTACTCCCCCAGTTCAAATGCCAGGAGCAGGATATCAACTGGAATTTGACATTGCCTTGACGGATTATAACAACAGCAATCCAATTTCGTCAGATCCTGCAGGCACTACTGGTGTGGACGATAAGTTCATCGTGCTGATCGGTGATGGCGTAACCTGGACTCCAGCCAATGTGGTGCGTCAATGGGATAATGCGGGTTCTCCTTATGTTTATAATGACATACCGCATACAGGGGTTCATGTAACCCTACCCTTGGACAGCTACAATGGTGTTTATTACGTTGCTTTCTACGGTGAATCCACTGTCAGCAATGCAGATAACGACTTCTTCGTGGACAACGTTTTGGTCCGTCAGACCCCGGCTGGAGCTCCTGAGCATGTAACACTGGCTTCTCCGGCTGATGAAGCCACAGGAGTTTATCCCGAAAGCACAGTTCTTACCTGGAATCCATCTCTTACCGGTGGAACACCTACATACTTCGAGATATATGTTAGTTCCACTCCCATCGACCCTGGAACGGGAAACTTTGGTGAATACTTCTATGAATCTGAATGACCATTCTATTTACTCTGATGCCCATTTAATCATAGGAGTAAATGTAGAAGGTAACGGAGACATGGTATCAAGAGGAAAAATAGCCTATCTTCATAAAGGCATCAATAGTGATAGTATGGCTTCCATTTCCGATGATGATCTTATCATTCAAACAGCTCCCGGCAGTAATTATAATATAAAGGGCTACCTATTTTCAAAGGATGATGTAACCATAGAAAAAGCAGATCCTAATGGTCCTCTCGGAGGGGCTGTATTAATGGGAACTGAAGCTCCAAACGACTATGTAAACATAGATGGTTCCATTACCGCTATGAATAAGAATAAATATCTAAATGATGCAGACCCTAATAATGCAAACAAATCTATTAATATTACCGGTATCAGGAACAAGAACATTACTCAGAGTGGTAAAGGCTGGGACAGGGTTGCCAGACTGAGAGAAGGCAAATTTAATGTAAGAATGATGAGCTGGTTTGAATTGAATTAAAAGTGATTTTTTGAATTACTGTTTTATTTTTTTATATGGCCTGATATACCATAAATAATCACTGTTAATATTAAGGTAATAAAATAAACTATGAACACAGGCTTTTCAGAATAATGTTTCCTGTTTATGAGAAAGAATTGAACTGCTCCAAGAATAATCAATAAATAGCCGTAAGGAGGAACGTCAAGGAGATAAGAAGCTGCAATATAAGAAATTAAAAAAAATAATCCTGTTAACAACTTGCTTTTTTCCAATCCCATTAAAACAGGCAATGTTTTTATTCTACCAATTTTATCGCCTTCATAATCCTTTATATCTATAAAATTCATGGAGGCAGTTACAAATATCAAGAAAAAGAAAACAAGCTCTCTCGGAAAAAATCTTAAAGAATCACAGAGAAACACATAACCTGTTAACAACATAATAAAAGAATTTATAGAAGGAACAAGCTTGGAAAAAAAAATTACCCTCTTACATCTTACAGGCGGCATTGAATATAAAAAGTAATTTCCAATAAACAGAAATATTAAAAAGAATATTGAAAAATTTACTGATATGGCCGAAATGACAGACAGTGATAAAACAATCCAGCCTGTGGTTTTATAAATTTTAGAAGGAATTTTCTCTGTAACGTTTGGTCTTTCTCTGTTTGAAACAGAATCAATATTTCTATCTTCTATATTATTGGTAATAACTGAAAATAACCAGGCCATCATAATTGAAAAGATTGTAAAAAGAAAAGGAAAGAATTTTTCAGGACTTAAAATTGCCTCTTTAACAGAAATATGGAAAGAAGAAAAAGCACCAACAATAATACCTCCGGCAAACATTAATTCAAAATGAATTAACCTGAAAAAACGAAGATCTTTCAGAAGAGAAATAACATATTCTTTTCTGTGTAAATAAACAATTACCAGAAAAACGATAAGACTTAAGAATATAAATATATGATTGAAAAAGATTACAAAGAGATCGGTAACCTGCCTGTAAGAAGAAAATATGTTTATTATATCATCTATGGTAGCTCCGCCGAGAAGATAAAAAACAGGAAGAATAA
>MVQZ01000070.1 GCA_002067565.1 Methanobacterium sp. PtaU1.Bin242
TTATCTCGCAGTTTAAAGTCAATTCTTAGGGGTCGGGAACGGTCCATGAACATCTTCATCTGGGAGGAAACATTTCCAAAGTACACCGGACTGCCCATAATAATTCCCTGAGCTTCCTGCAACTTCCCGATTATCCCACGCATATCATCGTATATGGCACATTCACCAGTGCTCTTGCATATGTCACATGCAATGCAGGGTTCAATTTCAGCCTTGGCTAGATTTATAATCTCTGTCTGAGCTCCAGCATCTTCAGCTGCTTTTAAGGCTTTTTTGACCAGGATTTCTGTGTTGCTGTTTTTTCTGGGGCTTCCTATAATTCCTATAACCTTAACCATTTTTAAACCTCCTTTAATCGGCATCTTTAAATTTTATTTAAATTTTAATATAAAATTCTGTAAACTAAGTTTTTATATTTTTAATTTAATTATACTCTACAATAAACCAGATGAGAAAATGTTAATACAAGCAAATTTTGTTACCTAACTCTTTTTTTAAGTAAATTTAATATAAGTAAATGATTATCTTCTTACTATTTAGTTAAAATTAACTCCAAAATGGATAACATGAAAATTAAAAAACAACAGGAATCTTTAGTCTTATCCCCTGAAATAATAAAATTATTGAACAATTTTATAAAAAGAGAAAAAAAGGGAGATTTAAAGGCCAGATCCTGTGCTTCAGAGGATTTAAAGAAATTTTTAATTAAAACTGCAGATGGTTCTTTCACTCTCTCCTCAGCCGAAATAAATGGAACTTCAGAAACCATGCACACCCATCATGGCGCAATAAAAGAATCTCTTAAGAAGTTTGTAGAACCCGCAATGCTGGCTGGAAAATTTGCAGATAAAGAAAAAACCGAATTAAACATTCTGGATATCTGCAGTGGATTGGGCTATAATGCAGCAACAGCTTTACATCAGTGGAGACAGGTTGAAAGAAACATCCCTCAAAAAATCAAGCTGGATATGGTGGAGATATCTAAGGAAACTCTGGCTGCATCTTTACTTATACCCAGTCCCCTGGAGGAGCATAAAATAATAAAAAAAGCCATAGAAAATAAATTTCTCCAGGAAAAATATCTATCCTTCCGTTTCCAAGTCAAAAAAATTCCAGAAGAGCTGAATATCAACATATACAATATGGATGGACGTAAATTACTAAAAAATTTGATTGCTAACGATGAAATAAATTTTAAAAATAATAAATTTGAATTAACTGCTTTTAAAGAATCTGAATATAAAAAAGGAAATTTAAAAGAGAGTTTAGAAATCTACGATGCTATATTTCTTGATCCCTTCAGCCCTCAATTGGCTCCTGAACTATATACCCTGGATTTCTTTAAAGCTTTAAAACAGATTATTAAGAAAGATGGATTGCTTCTAACCTATACTTCTGCAGCTCCGGTTAGATCAGCCCTCATAAAAGCTGGTTTTTATGTGGGTGAAGTTCCACCATTTGGAAGGAAAAAAGGAGGAACTGTTGCCTCATTATCTCCAGATACAATTTCTCAAGATCTTCCCGGGGAAGATGAGCTGATGATTGCACTGAGTGATGCAGGAATACCTTACAGAGATCAATATTTAAATGAGAATGCCTGTCTCATAAAAGATAGAAGAATTAAAGAACGTAAAGCCAGAAGGGGTAAAGATAAATTTGCCTCCACAGTTAAAACACCGTTGTATATTTTAAATGAACCGGAGGATCATAGATTAAAGCGTAGGGTTCTCAGAAACCTTCAGTCTATGGGATTTGAGGATTTTAATTTAGATAAATCCAGATTTATAGTATGTCCACAATTTAATGATTGTATATGTGGCAGAGGATGTAAGATATTTAAAAATTCGAAAGAACGAATAGAGGAAATGGAAAATCGATTACAATCGGTGAAAAATTAAAAATAAGATTCAATCCATAAGAAATTAAAAATAGATTAAAATAGTACAAAATAAAAAAATGAATCTATCCATAAGAAATTAAAAATAGATTATAATCAGTATAAGATAAAAAATAGATTACTGTCATTATAAATAAAAAAATGGATAATACTGTACAGAATGGAAGTTTATCTATATTTAATACAAAATAGCCATGATCAAATCTATTTAATCCATTATAAGGAGTAAAAAATTGAATTTTGAAATAAAATATAAAGATGCTAGGGGAAGAGCAGGAATAATGAAAACTCCACATGGAAATATTAAAACACCTGCTTTAATGCCGGTTATACATCCGGGAAAGCAAACTCTGGATGTTAAAAAGTTTGGGGCAGAGATAGTCATAACTAACGCTTATATAATATACAAAAATGAGGATTTAAGATTTAAAGCCCTTGAAGAGGGGGTTCATAATCTTATAAACTTCTCCGGACCCATAGTTACTGATTCTGGTTCTTTTCAGCTTTCAGAGTATGGTGATATCCATGTAAGTAACCGGGATATTATTGAGTTTCAGGAGAAAATAGGGACAGATATTGGTACTTCGTTGGATATACCCACACCACCATTTGTAAGCAGGAAAAGAGCTTTAAACGAGCTAGATATAACTATTCGAAGAGCAAAAGAAGCTCTGGAAGTCCGGGATAAGCTAATGCTTAACTCAGTTGTTCAGGGATCAACTTTCCCTGATTTAAGAGCCAGATGCGCTCAGACTTTAGGAGATATGGAATTTGATGTTTATCCCATAGGAGCGGTGGTCCCTCTTATGGAATCTTACCAGTATTCTGCCCTGCTGGATGTGGTTATGGCCTCTGTGGAAAATCTTCCAGACTCCCGGCCCAGACATCTTATGGGAGCTGGA
>MVQZ01000071.1 GCA_002067565.1 Methanobacterium sp. PtaU1.Bin242
AATAATGACAAAACCTTTTTAAGGGTAGGTGATCAACATTGTGTTACTGCCAATATGGCAAGTTTTAACCTACTTTTTTTTGGGACCCGATCCCATGGATGTGGCGCAAGCTGAACAAAAGAGGTGTTTTTAATGTATAAATATATAAGAGAAGCATGGAAAAATACGGATGACTCCTACGTAAGGGAACTGATGCAGAAAAGAGCTCCCCAGTGGAGAAAAGAAAGTGTAATTCAAAGAATAGAAAGACCCACCCGTTTAGACAGGGCAAGATCCTTAGGCTACAAGGCAAAGAAGGGATATGTATTGGTAAGAATCCGAGTCCGCAGAGGTGGAAGGAGAAAATCCAGATTTAAAGCAGGTAGAAGGCCTAAAAGGATGGGTGTAGTTAAGATCACTCCCAAAAAATCTATTAAAAGAATAGCTGAAGAAAGAGTAGCCCGAAAGTACCCTAATCTGGAGGTTTTAAATTCTTACTGGGTCTGGGAAGATGGGAAATTTAAATTCTACGAGGTAATCCTGGTGGATCCTAATCAGACTTCCATAAAGAACGACCCCAGTATTAACTGGATAGGTGAAAAGCAGCATACCCGCCGGGTTTTCCGAGGCCTTACCAGCGAAGGTCAAAAAACCAGAGGCCTTCGAAGTAAAGGCAAAGGAGCTGAAAAGGTCCGATAGGCAATGATCCATAACATTTCCTACAGAACATTTGTCTATGGAACAGAAGATAAAGAAAAAGTGATAAAATCTATTAAAACACTTTTTCCCAATTCTTTACCAGATTGTGAAACTACTGAAGGTTACTATAAAAATCCAGTTCTGATTCTACACGATAAAATCGATAAGAAAAGAGAAATCAAAGATTTTATCCAAGTTATAAACCAACTAGAATCTTCAGATAAAAAAAAGATTCTAAAGGAATTAGAAAAGAAAATGGATGAAAAAGGGAATCTATTTCTACGTTTTGACAAACAAAAAGCATATCTGGATGAATTAAAGATTGTTGAACATGGAGACAGTATCCATGTTAAAATTAAGATGGCAGCATACCCTGCTCGAAAAGAAAACGCCATGAAGCTTGCCAGGGAATTATGGGGCGAATAAAATTGTTTTTTGATTTTAATGTGAAGGAAGACGTCCTACTGGTAAAAGAAGCAGAGAGACTGGAATATGCTGGTGTAGCGTTGTTTGAACACCAAATAAACCACAATAACAGTAATAACAACAAAATTTATTTTCAGGCAGATTTTGAAACCATAAAAAAAAATTCATCCATCCATATTTATAGAGGGGTGGAAATTCTGGCTAAAAATCCTGAGGATATGAAAAGAAAAGTTCAAAAGGCCCGAAAGGAAGCAGAAGTTCTGATGGTACGTGGCGGTGACCTGAAGATAAACAGAGCCGCATGCGAAGATCCTCGGGTGGATATAATCTCCCATCCCTACCATGGTCGAAGGGATAGTGGTATCAACCATGTCTTCGCCAAAAAAGCAGCAGAAAACAACGTGGCAGTGGAACTCAACCTTAAATACTTATTCAAAACCAGATCACACCTACGATATAAAATATTAACACAGTTTCGAGAAATCTTAAAACTGCACAGGAAATTCAACTTCCCCCTGATCATCACCAGCAGCTCAAAATCAATATATGACCTGCACACCCCCCAGGACATTATCGCATTAACCAGATGTTTTGGAATGAAAAAGGAAGAGGCCAAGAGCGCCCTATCTGAAACACCCCAGAATATTATAGAAAGAAGCAAAATAAGAAGCAGTGTTTTAATAGGCGGAGTTAAGATTGTAGATTAAGTGATCTTAGATGAAACTCAAAATATTACCCACCCATATGAGGAACAAAAAAAGATATCTGGCCTTTGAAGTCCGATCCCAAAAACCTCTTACCAGGGAAGATGTAATATCGCTAGTAGGGGGGGCTATGGGTGAGATGTACGGTGCCTGTGGCGCCAGCCGCGCTGACCTGTGGGTGGTTAAAGTATGGCACTGCGGTGAAAACGTAATTAAAGGCATTCTCCGCTGCAACCGAGATGAAGTAGACACCGTCAGATCAGCACTACCCATCATAAACCGATTTAAAGGCGGGAGAGTGGTAGTTCATACACTGGGAGTCTCAGGGACTATAAAAGCCGCTAAAAGGAAGTTTGTTAAAAAATTTAATTTAATGGGCTGATGCACTGCTATTTTTTATTTTTAATACAGATCTATGGGTTAGTAGATCTGGACATTAAATTAGTATTATCCTCATTTTTAAAAATTTATATTTTAAATGATATACAACATTTTTATGGTTATTAACGATTATAAATAGATTTAATTTTGCTATTTATACCTTAAAAAGATTTTTGATTATATTAAGGATATTATGGGTTTTTAATTTTCATATTAGCTTAAGAAATTATTACTAATTTTATTAAATAATAAAAATTTAATAGAAAGTATTAAATATTACTTGTTCTCATTAGTATTACTTGGTGATAATATGAGAAAAGTTAAATATGGTATTATTTACATAAGCATATTTGTGGTGTTGATCTTGGCAAGTGGAACAGTATCGGCGGCGGATATAACCGTTAATCCTGGCGGAAGCATTCAAACAGCGATTAATCAGGCTTCCAATAATGACGTGGTTATATTAAATGATAATAATGGCGCTGCTTACACTTATACCGAGAATGTGGTTATTGATAAGGACCTCACACTGAAATCCGATGGAAGTGTAACAGTTCAAGCTTTAAATACATCAAAACCCGTGTTCACGGTTAATAGTGGGGGCAGTGGATCTACAA
>MVQZ01000072.1 GCA_002067565.1 Methanobacterium sp. PtaU1.Bin242
GGGATTCGAACCCGCGAAGGGACTACCCCACTAGGCCCTCAACCTAGCGCCTTTGACCGCTCGACCACCCCTGCTATTTTAAGATGTCATCTGAAAAAATAACATTAAGCATACAGACATCTTTCACTCTCCCTATTTAAATCTTGTCCTAAGGTCATTAAATTCATAATTCCATTTAATAATTAAAAACCAATTCATAATAGGTGATTAAATATTAAAACTGATATAAAACAATTTTATTAAAAAAAACTAAAAAGGAATATTCCATGAAAGCTGTGAAAGAAATTGAAGAGGGAGTTCTGGTTGATATTGAAGTTTCTCCAAAATCATCTAAATTTAAGATTTCCGGTTACAATGAATGGAGAGATGAGATAGAAGTTAGAGTAACCTCCGTTCCACAGAAAGGTAAAGCCAACAAGGAAATAATAAAAGAATTTTCTAAACTTACAAATTCACTAGTTGAGATCACCTCAGGACTAAAAAGCCAGCATAAGACCTTGAAAATTTATAATATCTCAAAAAATGAATTTCTGGATATTCTAATACAGAAAAATCCAGATTTAAAGAAATAATAAAGAATTAGTAAATAAAAAAAACAAAATTTTTTTAATCAAAAGAAAATATCTTTATTCTCCTTATACCACCCCACAGTTTCCCTAAGACCGTCTTCAAAGCTCCAATTCGGTTTCCATCCTAATTCTTGTGTTTTATGAGAATCAAGGGAATAACGTCGGTCATGGCCCAGTCGGTCGTCCACAAATTTTATGAGACTTTCTGGTTTTTCTAAAATATCCAGTATGAGGTGGGTTATCTCTAAATTGGTTTTTTCGTTTCCACCACCAATATTGTAGACTTCACCAATTTTTCCTTTATTTAAAATAGTGTCAATACCTTTACAGTTATCTAAAACATATATCCAGTCTCTTACATTCTGTCCATCACCATAAACGGGCAGTGGTTTATTTTTCATGGCGTTAAGAATAAAGAGGGGGATTAGTTTTTCTGGATATTGATAGGGCCCATAATTATTACTGCTCCTGGTAATTAAAACTGGTAGGTCATAGGTTTTATAATAGGCTCTTACCAGCATATCTCCCCCTGCTTTGCTTGCAGAATAGGGGCTGCTGGGGTCCAAGTTACTTAACTCGCTGAAGGATCCATTTTCAATACTGCCATATACTTCATCTGTTGAAATCTGCAGGTACTTTTCAACATCGTACTTTCTAACCTGTTCCAGCAGGTTGTAAGTGCCCAGCACATCAGTTTTAACAAAGATACTGGGGTCTTCAATGGATCTATCCACATGTGTTTCAGCAGCAAAATTCACTACCACATCACAATCTTTCATGGCGGTCTTAACATCCTCTTGGCTACCAATATCTCCCTTTATAAATTGGATTTCATCCAGAATATCCTTTAAATTATCTTTATTTCCAGCGTATGTTAGTTTATCAAGGATTACTATCTGATAATCATAGTTATCATGGATATAGTGCACGAAGTTAGATCCAATAAATCCTGCTCCTCCAGTTATAAGCATCTTCATATTATACTCACCCATGACTCTTTCCTGGTGTTAGTAACCAGTCGTAGGGAATCTCATCGGTATCTGCAGGTAGGCGGAACTCATCTGGTTCTTCATAGCTATAGGGTAATGTGGGTACACTTATAAAATAGGCGGTTTCGGTTCCAACAGCCTTAAAACCATGATAAACATAAGGAGGTACGCTGATAAGCATTGGATTCTTCTCTCCCACAAAGAATTCGTTCAATTCTTTGTAGGTGGGTGAATCTTCCCGGGCATCGTAGAGGGCGACTTTCATCATGCCATGAATGCAGGTAAAGTTATCGGTCTGTTTTTTGTGCATATGCCAGGCTTTAACCACTTCGGGATAGGCGGTGGTGATGTAAACCTGTCCGAATTCCTGGTAAATGTCATCATCGTTACGTAGTATTTCCATGAGCCAGCCCCGTTCATCAGGAATAACCCTTAAATTTTTTGTTTTTACACCATAAATCATAAAAAAACACCTTTAACATAAATTCTTAAAAATTCTCAAAAATTTTATATATTTCATTCTTTATTAACCTATTACCATGAAACGTTTATTTATAACTGGCGGAAGCGGACTATTGGGAAGCAAATTTAAAGCTATTGCTGGAGATAATTATGAGATAATAAAGACTTATAATGAAAACCCCCGTAAAAACGCCATTCAACTAGATATAACCAATATAGAAGATGTTTTGGATAAAATAGAATCTGTAAGCCCTGATTTAATTATTCATTCTGCTGCACTTACCAATGTGGATTACTGTGAAGAACACCCGGAAGAAGCCCATAAAATAAATGCAGAAGGAACTCTAAATATAGTTAAAGCCTGCGAGAAGGTAAATTCAAGGTTAATATATGTCTCAACAGATTTTGTTTTCGATGGAAAGAAAGGATTATACGGAGAGGAAGATGAAACTAACCCCTTAGGCGATTATGCTTTAAGTAAACTTAAAGGCGAGGAATATGTACAAAATTCCAGTTTAAATTTTGCTATTGCCAGGGTTAGTGTTTTATATGGATGGCATAGAAGACCGAATTATGTAACCTGGGTGATAGACCAGTTAAAGGAAAAAAACCAGATAAATGTGGTAACAGATCAGTATAATTCTCCAACTTTCGCTGATAACGCTGCAGAGGCAATGATACGAATATTTGAAAAAAATAGAACTGGAATATATCACATAGCGGGAGATGAAAGAATAAGCAGGTTTGATTTTGCACGAAACATTGCCCAAGTGTTCAAACTTGATGAAACACTTATAAATCCTATAAAAAGCAGTGAATTTGTTCAAAAAGCACAAAGGCCGAGAGATTCTTCGCTATCAGTTGAAAAAGCCAAAGCTGA
>MVQZ01000073.1 GCA_002067565.1 Methanobacterium sp. PtaU1.Bin242
TCCCCCTATATAGATTTTACCGTCTTGTATTAATCCTACTATGCAGGTCATAAACTAACAAGCCCCCAAAAAATCATTTTATTTACTATTCAAAAACCCATCCACAAGGTCAGGTCGCTTCTGATCAATAAAATAAGCAATATTACCTAAATTCAAATACTTATCCATAACAATAAACTGAAAAGCAGGAGGCAACACTGGCAAAAACATCTGCGAGGGGTACCCCCCATAGTTAAGGAAAGCACCTGTAAAACCATAGTATTTCCGTTCTAAACCAGTAATAGTCCTCATAGGCACACTAAAGAAGTCCAATCGGTGGTTATGGCCTTGTAAAAATAGGTTAGCCTGTATCGTTGAGGTTTCCCGCTGAATCTTCCCTTGTGCAAGATGAGCATAAGCATTACTACCTTTACCATGGTTAGCGTAAACCGTGAACTCTTCACCATTCACCTTGAAAGTGTCAAGGCATTGATCGCCACTATCACATCCTAAACGGTCGGCTATAAGTTTTGAGATGTTAAGGTCAAATTCTTTACTTACTCTGAGGTAGTCGTGGTTTCCATGGCAACTGAAAATGATGTCTTCTTTAAATTCTTCCAGGAATTTGCAGATAATGTCTATTTGTTCGTTCACGTCGAATTGTTGTTTGTATGCTCCGTTTCCCACTTTTTTACTGGCGGTTTCGATTAGGTCTCCCATGAGGTAGATTCTTTTGGGGTTTTTTATTCGTTTAACGTTTTCTTTCCAGTAGTCGAGGTAGTCGAGGTTGCATTCTGGGCTTCCGAGGTGGATGTCACCTAAAGGTAAGATATACAGTTTCTGCTTATCAATTAGTGTGTAACTATCCAAACAGCATCACCCTCTCTTTAGTACTTTTTCAGCCACTCGTGCTTCACTGTCACTATACACATAGGAACCGTAGGTGTGGGTTTTCCGGTACCTGAGGATGTGCCGGGCACGTGTGGGAGTCATACCATTAGGATAACTGGTTGAGGCTCCGTTTTCCTCATCAAAATCACACCAAGACATACAGAATCACCTTAAAGGGTCATAACTTAAATGCTTACGATCCGCTAAACTACGTCCACTCAAATTTAAACTGCCGTAACTGGCATAATAACTAAACCGGTCACCCACTTGGTAACAATACCTATTCTCATAAGGGTAACTTATCGCTCGTATCCCGGCCACATAACCCGGCGGACCACTCAAAACAAGGCCACATTTGCATACAATTTCATCCCGTACATCATCATAAGTAAACTCATTCTTATCCCTGTTACACTCAGGACAAGTACTATGTGTTATTAGTTTAAGTGTTTCATCCCCATCCACGCTTAAAATAGTTATTCCCCCATTTTAATAAGATTTATAAAGGTTCTGGGAACATATTGAATAATTCCACATGGCAATACTCAATACACTCCCTTCAATAATACTGTGTGGTAATAAAAAATTCATTTAGATAAGCCACAACGGACTTTTTCTTTCTGGATTGCAATCATCTCACGCTTAAAATCATGATACGGGGTGCTCCCCAGTCCCCCTGTACCAAGCCACTTCTTCTTATTATGTATGCCATATGTTTTCCGGAGTTTACGCATTGTCCGGGTTTTGGCTTCTCTTATGCAACCTTCCCCGCAGTATTTTTGGTTGCCGTGTTTTGGATGGAATTCTTCACCGCATATTTCGCATGTTTTGATTATACCACGTCTCCCCATCTTTTTTGTTATACTCATATACAAATTAGGATCAATTATTTAACCAATGACTCAAATAAATTAAACCCCCGGTTCATTTTCCACCACCAAAGAAAATAAAAAAAGTGATGGCTCATAATAATTTCAGATCCTCCACAATACTATCAATAATATCATCCTCATCTGGGCCAATGCCAATGGCTGTTAAAGTATTAGGTTCAATTTGAGTCTTACCTGCATCATGAACCAAGGCACAATTAACACCAAGTTTTTTACATTTTGACTCAACAGATTTAATTTCTTCTTCTGATCGAACCTTTAAGACTATTTTGGGTTGGTTCCTAAAAACCCAACACCATGCTTTATCATTGTCTTTTTTAACCTGTTCTCGATAAGATATTAAACTTGCGTGGGCTACTTGTCCTGCTATTTTACCACACTTCATTTTTAAATCTTTACGGACTACTATTGCTTGTTTCATCTTTTATCATTCCTCCTATTCACACTCCCAAACGCTTTCTTTAACCCCTTCATATTCTAAAACCCCTAACATCTTTGGGGATTCACAATTCTCCAGATAAGGCAAACTCTCTACCATTACCCAGTAGTTACAATCTTTGTGTTTGCAGATGAAATGCCCTTCATGGGTGTGGGCTATTAAAAATGGGTTGTTATTGTTATTTATATCCACATAGTGTCTGAATATTGTCCTTTTGATGACTGGTAAGATGTATCCTTCAATGTCACCAGGGAATACGCATCCTTCGAAGCTTTTAAAAATTGGTATTCTAATTTCATCCATCATCCTACCTCTTCCAACTCCATTTCTAATTTTAAATCCGGATTAAGTGATTCTAACAATTCCTTAAAGGCATTGCCTATATTTTCACAAATAAATTTATGATACAATCCATTTAACATGAATGTTGGATATGTGGCTTTAATATCCACAATTAGTTCATCCATCCTCAATCAACCCCTTTTCTTAAAATAATAATCCTCAATGTCCGGCTCTGGTGGTCGTTTCGTTTTCTTAACACTAGCAGTATAATCATAAACTTCTGAGTCTTCGTCTAAGATTTTCTTAAACATTCTTATGATTTCATTCCTATGCCATGGTTGATATAATTTCAAATTGATTGTTATTGTCCAGTTAATATCCCTATTTTCCATGTCTTTCATTTTAACCCTCCCCCTCTGTTACTTGCATCATTTCAACCAATATTCCATGGTCTTCTTGTTCCGTGGTTTGGCAAACCTTGTACGTCCACGGCCCAATCCGTATAACATCACCCACTTCCATAACCCTCATACCTCCATTTCTTTTTAACTGAAACTTTCCCCTACATGCTCACAATTCCATCTTCGGTTCTCAATCAGCTTATTAAAATCATAATGAGTATATTTTTTTCCAGATTCGTCAATCACTAAAACTTCAAGGGGGGAGTGATTCATACTTATTTCATCTAATTCCTTTGGGTGTATGGCCCAGATAAATTCCCCCTTTGGCCTTACAAACACTGATTTACCGATGTGAGTTAAATCCTCCTCTGGTAATCGGTTTCTTTTATAGATGTAATAATTAGTTGACATATTTATGATCCTCCCTTAATTTCCAAATCTGGTAAAGGACACCACTTAGGAATTGATTCAACATCATTAATTGTCCTCATATCCTCAATTTCACCACAATATAATCCAACTTCTATGAAAAATTCCATAAAAGGACACAGTCTGCATTTAGCAATAGCCATGTTAATTACTTTCATACTCTTATCCCTCCTTTCTCAAGTTTTCAATCCGACGATTTATCCCCCCTAATTCCTGTTTGTAATTTTTAATTAAATCTCCAACTGGGAGAATATACCCACATGTCTCGTGGGTTATATCTCTAATTATGACTCTATCTATGTCTGTTAACTTTTCTAAGTGTATTAAGGATTCAACAACCTTTTCAAACTTCTTCCTACGGTCTTGTAGTCTTTTCAACCTAGATTTATCCATCATTCATTCCCCCATTTCTTTCAGTGCTAAGTCCAAAGCATCCCTTTGAAGTTCATCCAAATCCTTAAAAAAACTATTTACCTCTTCAAAAACATTCTCATGACACGGTTTATTAGGATTAGCCAACGTATGGATTATTCTTTGGTTTAATCCGTGTGCTATCTTGTAAGCCCATTTGTCAATGATCTGCCCTGTTTTTTCATCCACCATAATTTTATCCCTCCTTTTTTAGCTTGTGACGATTTGTCACGGTTTCCCCACGCTCCCCTTGTTCAAACCAACACCGGGCATGGTAAATCTTTTTAGTTTTATGGTCGTAGTGGTATTCTTCGGGTCCGAGCATGATCACAACTGGTTCTTTACACACAGGACACGGCAT
>MVQZ01000074.1 GCA_002067565.1 Methanobacterium sp. PtaU1.Bin242
CCCCCTTCTGGGTTAATTACAGTTATATTTTTTCTCTATTTTTTATTTATTTGTTTCGTTTATGAAAAAATCAGATTTAAAGTCGTGAATTATAAATGTTCTCATTAAAGATTAAAAATCTAAAATTAAAGGAGATAAAATATAAAAAAAATTAAGCTTAATAAAATAGTAAAGACCATTAATTTTTCTGAAATAATATTAAGATAATTAAAAAAATAGGAATTAAAGTCAAATTAAAAATTAAACTATTGTGAAGATGCCGGCGGGTTGAAGACTCTCTGAGATAGTTCCTGATCCAGCATGAATAATCCACTGGGGCTTTCGCCTGCCAGTTTAACTTTTTGAAGCACACCACTTGCTGATTCCTCTTCTTCTACTTGTTCTGCCACATACCATTGCAGGAAATTATTGGTGGCATGGTCACTAATAGAGATAGCCAGATCAACCAGTTTATTGATCAATCCCGTTACCATCTGTTCATGTTCAAATACATGTTCAAATACAGCGACTGGTGAATCCCATTCTGTGGGAGGGGTTTCTATCTCTGTTAGAGTCACACGAGCACCTCTTTGAACCAGATAGTCATAAAATTTCATGGCATGACTAAGCTCTTCCTGGGCCTGTACCCTCATCCAGTTAGCAAAACCACTAAGATCTTCCGATTCAAAATAAGCACCCATAGAAAGGTATAGGTAGGCAGAATAAAGTTCGGCATTCAACTGCTTGTTTATAGCATCAGTCATTTTTTCATCAAGCATTTCTTTTACCTCCAATTTCTTCTACAATCTATTACAAAGATTTAAAATTCTCGATTGGAAAAATTTGAATAAAAAAAAATTTAAATCTTTTTTTTAATTTATTGTGGATTCAGTCGGTCTTCTCAAACATTGATTTACCCACTCCACATAAAGGACATACCCAATCATCTGGCAAATCCTCAAATGAGGTTCCTGGTTCTATTCCACTTGTGGGATCACCCTGTTGGGGATCGTAGATGTATCCACATGCGGTACAAACATATTTGTCCATTTATTGCCTCCATTTATTTATATCACAGTATCTATAACTCATCTTATGTTCTCATTATATAGAATGTTGTTAATGTACTTTTTCAAGCACTCTAAGTTACATCTGGAAAGGCTTAGAGCAAAAAGCCACTAATATTTATTTTTTTATTTTACTATCCTTGCTTCTAGATAGCCACGAAACGATTTAATCCAGCTCCGCATTGAGGACAACGCCAGTTATTGGGAAGCTCTTCGAATGGTGTGCCTGGTTTTGTGTCATTTCGGGGTTCACCAACTTCAGGATCGTATACATAACCACATACCTTACATTTGTACTTCTTCATTCTAAGTCACCTTTGAAAGTAATCCCTAATATTAATTGTACCTTTATTTTTTATTTTATTGATATTAATAATTTTACTAATCTTAAATCACCTAATACTCATAAATGGTTATTTAAATAAAAATTAGAAAGTTATCCTTATAGAAATTTACAATCATTTATCAAATCTATTTTACGAGTAAAACTGGGATTTTTACAGTTTTTATGGTGTTTTCTGCTACACTTCCCATTAAAAGTTTCTGCAATCCACTTTTCCCATGTGTTCCGATAACCACCAGATCCGCACCGGTTTTCTCCACTATTTTAGCCATATCATGAGTAGGATTGCCTACAATCAACACCTGCTGGATATCCACACCCTGATCTTTCCCTTTTAGGGTTACTCTTTCTAATATTTTTTTCCCATCCTCTTCTAAAACCTCAAATGGATAAATTAGTTTCTCATCTATAATGTGCACCACCATCAATATTGCCTGAAAATTCCGTGCAATTGAGATAGCAACATCTTCCGCTTTCTGAGCATTTTTAGAACCGTCAGTTGGAACCATAATTGTTTTAAACATATGATCTACCTGATAACATTTTTATATTAGTTGAATTATTTATAATCTCATTTTTTAGTGGGTTAATAGAGTTGATAGTTCTAATCTGTACTTATTATTAATCTATTCAAGATTGAAATTCTTTAATCATTAATTGATCTAATTCATTTCTTTAATTAGTATTAATCAAGTCATTTTGCTAATGACTAACAGCAATTTCATCATCTCTAATAATTAATAGCCTATTTTAAGTTTAAATGACTGTTGGTCTATTCCACTTTCTTTAAATGATCTCCAACTATGAAATTCACTCCACCTACATGTAACAGTGGTTTTACATGTTCTGCATTCAGAAGACCATCTTTTAAAGCATTTTTATCTGCATGTACCTTTAAAACTTCACCAACAATTATCTGGTGGTCCCCTGCTTTTTTAATCCATTTCACTTCACATTCCAAATGGGCGATACACTCAGCAATAGATGGTGGTTTCACCAGGTCTGATGAAAGCGGGGTGAGATCTGCTTTTTCTAATTCATTTACCCCTGGTGGAAATTTCTCTCCTGTAATCCATAGCTTTTCTAAAATATTCTCACCAGGGATGTTAATCACGAATTGCTGAGTTTCTTCAATGTTCTTATAGGTGTGATGACTTAAAACAGATGCAAATGCAATTAAAGGAGGGACCATGGAAACAGGCATGGTAAATGAAAATGGAGCTGCGTTTACCTGACCTTTAAGGTTTACAGTGGTTACAATAATAGTTGGTCTGGGAGCCAGGAGTCGATAGGCGTTTTCTACATCTAAGTCTGTAAATTCCATCTAAACACCAGCCATTTGCTTTCTTAATTCATCCAGATCTTTAAGATAATCAGCATTGCATTTTTTTATAAATTCATGACATAATTTATGAGGTTCACCCTCCATCAAGAGCTTCCCATCCTCAATAATTATGGCCCTGGTGGTAACTTCCTCAATAAAGTCTATGTGATGACTTACCATTAGAATTGTGGTGTTAAATTTCTTA
>MVQZ01000075.1 GCA_002067565.1 Methanobacterium sp. PtaU1.Bin242
GATATTGCTGTTGGTGGTGCAGGCAGGATGCAGACCATGATTGAGGACCTTCTGAAATTCTCTCGGGTTACAACCAGGGGTGAAAAATTTAAACCAACAAATTTCGAAAAATTGCTAAGTGATGTTTCACTGGATTTAAAGACCATAATTGAAGAAAATAATGCCATCATAACCCATGATCCCTTACCTACAGTTATGGCTGATGAATCACAGATGAAACAGCTTTTCCAGAACTTAATTACCAATGCTATCAAATTTCATAAGGACAAATCACCTCAAGTACACTTATCTGCAGAAGATAAAAATAAAGAATGGGTTTTTTCTGTGGCAGATAACGGCATTGGAATAGATCCCAAGTATGCTGACCGCATATTTGAAGTTTTCAAGCGTCTGCATACAAGAAGAAAATATTCTGGGACTGGAATTGGCCTGGCCATCAGTAGAAAGATTGTGGAAAGACATGGTGGCCACATATGGGTAGATTCCAAGCCAGGTGAAGGTTCTACTTTTTACTTTACAATACCAAAAGGAGGTAGTTAAAAATGGTAGATGGAAGTCATGATATTGAGATTTTACTGGTGGAAGACAACCCTGATGACGTGCTTCTCACAGAAGAAGTTTTAACGGAAGCAAAGGTTAAAAATCATTTACATGTGGTGGAAAATGGAGAAGAAGCACTGGACTATCTTTACCAGAAGGGTGATTATGAGAATGTTAACCGTCCTGATCTTATATTGCTGGATCTGAACCTGCCAGGAAAAGATGGTCGTGAGGTTCTGGTGGAAGTTAAGGAAAACGAAGATTTGAAACGAATCCCTGTGGTGATTTTAACCACATCTCGGGCTGAAGAGGATATATTCAAGATGTACCAGCACCATGCCAATGCCTACATCACCAAACCCGTTGACTTTGACCAGTTCATCAAGGTAGTGCAGACTATAGAAGACTTCTGGCTTACCATAGTTCGACTACCAAACGGAGCCCCTGAAGATGGCAGATAAACCTCTTAACGTTCTGATAATTGAGGATAACTTGGATGACTTTTTCCTAATACAGGCCATGTTAGAAGAAGTGGAAACAGCCGAATTCGAATTAAAGCATGGTGAAACACTTGATGAAGGTTTAAAACTCTTTGATGATAATACATTCGATGTCATGCTCCTGGATCTCGGCCTACCAGATAGTGAAGGCTTTGAAACATTCGCCCAATCCTACCAGCACTCCCGACAGATACCCATAATAATTTTAACTGGTCTTAAGGATGAAAAGTTGGGAAATAGAGCCGTAAAAGAAGGTGCTCAGGATTATCTGGTTAAAGGAGAAATTAGCGGCCCTTTACTTTCTCGTTCCATAAATTATGCTATTGAACGTAAAAATGCTGAAAAAAAACTTTTGAAAACTGAAGAAAGTCTAAAAAAATCACTCCAAGAAAAAGAAGTACTGCTCAGGGAGATTCATCATCGGGTGAAGAACAATATGCAAATAATATCCAGCCTGTTCAACCTAGAATCCACCTACACCACCAACATAGAGGAGAAAAAGATATTCGAAGACAGCCAGAATCGGGTTAAATCCATGGCCATGATCCATGAAAAACTGTATCAATCTCATGACCTGGCTAAAATTGACTTTGCAGATTACATTAAAAGCCTGGCATCAGTACTCTTCTCTTCATACGGAGTAAGCACCGATATAAAACTCACCATTAATGTGGAGGATGTTCTATTTGATATTGAAACCGCCGTTCCCTGTGGATTGATTGTCAATGAACTCCTAACTAATTCCATAAAACACGCTTTTCCAAGGGACAGAAATGGAGAAATCATTATTAAACTCCACAGGGATGATGAGGAGAATTTCATTCTTACAGTTAGTGACAACGGAGTGGGATTCCCTGAAGGTCTTGACTTTAAAAATACAGATACTCTTGGTTTGCAGTTAGTGGATACACTGGTTAGGCAGCTGGAAGGGACCATAGAACTTAATAAAAAAGATGGAACAGAATTTATAGTAACTTTCAAGGAACTATTTTATAAAAAAAGAATGTGATAATAAGAATTTTATAAAAAAAATTTAATAATTTCTGTTTATTTTATCCTGAATCAATTATTTACCATTATCTTCCTGAAATCTTTTTTTTAGACACTGTCAAAAACTTGGTTGTTTTTGATTTTCCATTTTTGATAAATAAATTTTTTTTATTCTGTTAAAATTTCTTATTTTCTGAAATAAAAAACTAAAAACTTTTATATTAAGTGGAGCATAGTAATTTTCATGACAAAAGAAAAAAAAACTTGCTCCAGTTGGTAATTTGTCTGATCAGGGTTATAAACTTTCCTATTTTTGTGAAGATTTATCGAAATATGAGGAAAATCATTTAAAATCGGTTGAAAGAGATGATACTGTATTTAAATCGTTGAATAGTTGGTATAAAAAGGATATTTTTCATATTGAGGTGCTAGTTTCTTTTTGTCCGGAGTGTTTCAGTAAATTTGTGATTAAAAATGGAGTTAAAGAAAGAAAACTTTATTTTTATGATGAATGAGTTGTTAACGCTGAAATTCAAATGTACAAGTGTAAAAAATGTGGTAAAAAGTTTAAAACAGATATATCAGACATTGTAGATGATAATAGTAACTTTTCAAATGAATTTAAAGAAAATTGCGTTGAATTAGCTGGTTTATTCTTTGGATCAATCCGTAAAATTGCTTATAAAATTAAAAAAGACACGGGGATCAGTGTTTCAAGGCAAACAATTGAAAACTGGATATTAGGATATAAAAATCCAGGAAAAGATGATACAAATCGTTATAGTGGTTATTACATTTTTGACGTGGAGTGGATTAAGCTTAACGGCTTTTGGAATTACCGTTTCGCTTTATTCGACAGCAAACAGAATATTATCGTTGCTGATGAAATATACTCCAAAGAGAATTCCACGAACATACAAAAGTTTTTAGAGGAA